>JBDRRB010000045.1:0-11708 GCA_043825985.1 bacterium
CGGCATCGCCAAGGCCGAGGCTCAGGAGGAAGCTGGACTGGAGCTGAGCAACCCGAGAGTGGTTTGCCGGATCAATCCCAACTCGACCTTTTATTCCCACGCGCAATATGTGGTCGAGGCAGAACTGGGTAAGGTCGGACAGGCCTCGCCCGAACCGACCGAGAGAATCGGTCGGATGAAATTCATGTCTCCGTCCGACATTAGAGAGATGGTCGATGGTGGACAGCTGACCTGCGGTTGGTCATTGGCTGCCCTGTCTGCCGTCGGGTTTCACTTCTGACCCACTGATCTTTTTTCACGGCTATTTTTTGCCCGCCGCTCGGCGGGTCTTTTTTGTTCTATAATCAAACCAGACCGCTTATCCATGTGGATAAGTCAGTTCTGCTAAGCCGTCCGCCCTGCTAAAGTCGGTGGGCTAAAGTCAGTCTTCAATTATATGAAAGCTCTCATTGCCGCCGGCGGGCACGCCACCAGGCTTCGGCCCATCACCACGACCATCAACAAACACCTGATTCCGCTCGCCAACAAGCCGATGATCTTCCATGCGATCGAGAAGATCGCGTCGGCCGGCATCACCGACATCGGCATCAACATCAATCCGGGTGAGGTCGAGATTCGAGAGGTCGTTGGCGACGGCTCGCGTTGGGGGGCGAGGATTACCTTCATCGAGCAACAGGGCGGACCGTTGGGCGTGGCCCATATCGTCAAGAATGCCCAGTCGTTCCTGGGCGAGGACGAGTTCGTGGTCTATCTCGGCGACAACATCATCCTTGGGAGCATCAACGCCTTCGTCGACAAGTTCCGGGCCGAGCGGCCGAACTGCATGCTGGCCCTGTCCAAGGTGCGCGATCCGCAGCGGTTCGGCGTGCCGGAGATGCGGGACGGGCGGATCCTTCGTGTCGACGAGAAGCCGTCCGAACCGAAGAGCGACTTCGCCGTGACCGGCATCTACATCTACGACCGGAATTTCTTTCAGGCTTTCGACCACATCACGCCGTCCGGTCGCGGTGAGTACGAGATATCGGACATCCATACTTGGCTGATCCAGAACGGCTTCAACGTCGGCTATCAGGAGATCACCGGTTGGTGGAAGGATACCGGCAAGTCCGAGGACCTGCTCGAGGGCAACCAGCTGCTCCTGGCCGAGATGACCCGGGAGGAGGCGACCGTCGAGGGCGAGGTCGATCCGGAGGCGATCCTGCACGGACGGGTCAGGGTCGGACCGGGGACGGTCATCAGGGGGCGCTGCCTGATCCGCGGGCCGGTCACGATCGGCGAGAACTGCGTCATCGAGAACAGCTACATCGGTCCGTACACCTCGCTCGGCAACGGGGTCCGGGTGTCCGGTTCCGAGATTGAGCATTCGGTCGTCTTCGACAATGTCAACATCCACTGCTCCAAGCGGGTCGTCGACGCGCTGATCGGCAAGAACGTCGAGCTGGCTTCGGCCGGGGAGCATATGCCGGTTGGGCATAGGCTGGTCATCGGCGACAACTCCCGCATCGAGTTATAAGCGCAGGCCTTGGGTCGGCGCATTGCACCCGGTTTCCTTCGGAAAATCGCTCACCGCACCGAATTAGTGCGCTTCGCGATCTTTCCTCAGTCCAACCGTGCACACTGCATCCGACCCAGGGCCTGCTTTTGTTTATCTAATTTCACGAATCACTCCAGACAGTCACATTTCATCCAATCTGGGACCCGTTTTGTTTCAGGGTCGACAACATCCAGCCCGAAGTTTGTTTTTGGTTTGGAGTAACCCAAGGTCCACTTTTGTTTACCTTAACTTCAGTGCGCTTCGCGATCTTTCCTCAGTCCAACCGTGCACACTGCATCCGACCCAGGGCCTGCTTTGTTCGCGCTGTTTTGAGTGTGCCTCACGAACTTCCCTCGGCCCAGACCAGCACGCTTCTAAAATTTAATGTCATCCCGGACTTGATCCGGGATCCACGATCGACCGTTCTTTGAACCCGACAACGCTTTTCGTCTTATGAGTCATCGAGTTGACTGTCACCGTATTCTTTGTTTAAGTGTCCTCTCCGGCTGAGGCCGGGAAGGGAGGTTACTTTGCCAACAGAAAGATTGTGCGTCTGCGTTGACCTGGACGACACCCTGGGTTCGTCTGCCGGGAAGTACGTTTTGGCGGATGCCAAGTGCACGTTGCTTCTGATCGAGACGTTGGGCTGGCACTCGCCGAGCCTCATCGACATCGTCGGACTGCACGACCGGATCGACTGCGAACTGATTCCCGAGTTTGGGTGGACCCACAAGCGGTATACGCTGGGCTGGGTCCGGACCTATCAGCATCTGTGTCGGAAGGCCGGACTGTCGCCGGACCAGCGCATTGTCGAAGAGCTGACGTCGATCGTGGCGGCAGTCCAGTGGCCCTTCGGAAAGGAGGATCTCGTGCCGGGCGCGCGCGAGACGTTGGTGCAGCTGCAGCAGGCCGGCCATGAGCTGCGGCTGGTCACGATCGGGGAGGAACATATTCAGGTCCCCAAGCTGTACAGTCTCGGACTTTTAGATTTCTTTGCCGAGAAAAGAATCCACTGCACCACGGTCAAGGAAGGGGGTAAGGGGGCCGTGTTCGGTCGCCTCTTGGAGCGTCCTGACGCGTTGCCGATCGTCATGGTCGGAAACTCGCTGGTCAACGACATCATGCCGGCCCTCGAGCTGAGGCAGTCGGCGATTCATGTTCCGTGTCCGGTCGTCTGGACGGCCGAGCGTCCGAGCGAGATGCCGAGAGGCCACTGGACGGCTCGAACGATTACGGAAGTGCCCGACATCGTGCGTCGCATCGTCGCCGGCGAGCGTCCGTCCGAGGCGGCGTAGCGCTCACTGGCGACTGCCTTCCTGAAGATCAACGTCAACTAAAAACCGGTCCGTTCAACGGCCGGTCTTTTTTTTGTGAGATCTGCTTGGTCGGGTCGGCTGATTCAGAGCGGACGTTCGTAGATGCCGCGCCGGTTTCCGACCGCGCCGAAGAAGCGCAGGGACGATGTCGGCCGGTCGACGGCCATCAGGCCTACCGAGTCGAAGTCGGCCAGCCGGAAGGAATTGCGCCGGTCGCGGTCGTCCAGTTCCACGGCCATGATCTCCCGGTCAGTCGCGTAGATGGCCATGGTCCCGAGCGGATGCCAGACGCAGCCGGTGATGCTCGCGCCGAGCCGCGTTACCAGGCGCGACTCACCGGTCTCCGCGTCGACGATATGTATCTCGAATTCGTTCCAGAGCAGCAGCCGGCCGGAACGGTTCTGGTTTTCCCACGACAGTCCGTCGGCCTTGGGCAGGCGGAATGACTTTTCGGCGTCGGTGTCGACCAGCAGTCCGCTGTCCGGTTCGTCGCCGGACAGGACCAGCAGCCGGTCGTTTCCTCCGATCGGCGTGAGTCCGGTCCGGGGCAGCGGGATAGGCGAGCCGACCGGCTGCAGGTCGCTCGGCCTGACTCGGATCAGCGACGGCATCCCGTCCGCCGACACGGTCGTCATCCAGATGGCGTCGCGGCCGTAGAGCAGGCCGGTCACCTCCGTCTCCAGTTCGCGCTGGACGACCACTCCGTCCCCGCCGCGGACCTCCAGGCGTGAGCCGGAGACCAGGGCCAGGGATGCGCCGCCGTTCGCCCAGCTCGCGAATTCGGCCGAGATCGGTCCGGTCGTCAGCTCTTGGCTGCCGGATTCCGCCGGGGCGGTGGTGAAGATCCGCCGGAGCGTCTCGTCGCCCTGTCTCAGGCTGAGCAGCAGCAGCTGTCCGTCCGGGGAGAGCGACAGCTCGGCGTCTCGGTAGGTTTCGGCGAAGAGCCGCCCGAGAGGCAGGGAAGATCCGGCGGCCAGGTTCAGGCCGGTCATCTCCAGCCAGTCGCCGTCCTCGACGAAAAAGGCCGCCGTCGATCCGGTCGAGTCGAAGACACCGGCGGAGGACGAGGCGGCGATCAGCTGGGGCAGCGATTCCGGGACCAGGACGATCTCCTTGATGAAGGTGGTCTTGCCGCTGTTCACCGTCAGGCTCTTGGACCAGGTCATGTAGCCCGGCTTGGACACCGAGATCGGGTACTGGTCCGGCAGAAGGTGGCCGACCGAGACCGGCGTGACCCGCCGGAGCGGACGGCCGTCGAGCGTCACCGTCGCCCCGGTCGGAACGGAACTGACGTTAAGGATGCCCGATTTCTCCAGCCGGTTCTTCTTCAGGCTATAGCTGTAGCCGGAGGCATAGAGCAGGATCATCGGGGCGGAAACGAAAAATACCGTCAGCAGCGAGAGTACGACCATTTTTCTCTTTACATGCATCCGGTTTGGTGCTTAGATTGACGGCCGTTCGGCTTGCCAATGGGGCTGTCGACACCTACTATTTAAGAGTGTTTTGAGCTGACCGTAATTACCTGCCTATGGCCGCAAAAGACGAAACGAAGTTTGTCATTCGGGGCGGAAACCGACTGGACGGCGACATTCGGGTCGGCGGAATGAAGAACGCCGCCACTCCGGTGATCGCCGCCTGCCTTCTGGTGCCCGAGGAATGCGTCATCGAGAACGTCCCCCGCCTGTCCGACGTCGAGAAGATGCTCGACATATTGAGGTCGCTCGGAGCCAAGGTCAAGTGGACCGGGGACAACGAGCTGACCGTCGACGCCGGGACGGCGGACATCGGCTCGCTCGACCGCAAGTCGGTCAAGGCAATGCGGTCGTCGATCCTGCTGATGGGACCGCTGCTGGCCCGCTTTCACCAAGTCACCATCCCCGAGCCGGGCGGCTGCATTATCGGTAACCGACCGATCGACACTCACCTGCATGCCTTGCGTTCGCTGGGGGCGAGGATCGAGCATAACGACGACGAGACGTACACTCTGACTGCCGACGGACTGGTCGGAACTACGGTCATATTACCAGAGTTCTCGGTCACCGCCACGGAGAACGCGATGATGGCGGCGGTACAGGCTGCCGGGACTACGGTCATCAAGCTGGCCGCGGCCGAGCCGAATGTGGTCTGCCTGGGCGAGTTCCTGAATTCCGCCGGCGCCAGGATCAGCGGCCTGGGGACGCATACGTTGGTGATCGAGGGGGTGGACGGGCTGCACGGTACGCGCCATCAGATAATTCCCGACCAGATCGAGGTCGGCACGTTCGCCGTCCTGGGCGCGCTGGCCGGCAGCCGTCTCAGCATCCTCGGGGTCAGGCCGGACCACCTGGACATCATCCTGCTGACCCTGGAACGGATCGGCGTCCACTTCGAGCTGAAGGGCGACACGCTGACCGTGTCGTCGTCCGGCCAGCTGAAGTCGTTTCGGCTGCAGACGATGCCCTATCCGGGATTTCCGACCGACCTGCAGGCGCCGTTCGGTGTCCTGGCCACGCAGTGCCACGGCACCTCGCTCATCCACGACCCGCTGTACGAGGGACGTCTGGGATACATGAACGAGCTGGCCAAGATGGGCGCCAACGCGACCATCTGCGATCCGCACCGCATGGTCGTGACCGGTCCGACGCCGCTCTACGGCAAGGAGATCCTCGGTCTGGACCTGCGGGCCGGCGCGACCCTGCTGATCGCCGGGCTGATCGCCTCGGGCGAGACGGTCCTCCATAACGCCACGGTCATCGATCGTGGCTACGAACGGATAGACGAGCGGCTGCGCGCCGTCGGTGCGGACATCAGCCGGATCGGGTAGTTTCGGTTCGTCCACAGCGGTCGGTTTTCGTTCGATCAGGAACGTTTTTTGCCTTTTGACCGGTCCCTCGGCGGTTGGTATTCTTAGCCCCGATTAGTGACAGCAACACGTTAAGCGAATGGCCTTCATGGACACGTCAGTGAATTCAAGCGAGACCAGAGCTTCGGACGGGCGAAATGTCCGTCAGCGTTACGTTTTGGGCCTGGTCGGGGCGGCACTGCTCCTGACCGGTTTTTTGCTCGGCTCGTCGGTCGGCGACATGGGGACCAGGCCAGCCGACGCCGACGCGTCCGCCGGAAAGGTCACCAACCGCGACGCCGAGTCGCCGCAGCTGGACCGTGAGGTCGACTTCGCCCGCTTCTGGGACGTCTGGCAGATAGTCAAGACGAGGTCGGTCAAGCAGCCCGTGGACGACGTGGACATGTTCTACGGTGCCGTGTCCGGCATGGTCGGCTCGTTGGGCGACCCCTACTCAATATTCTTGGATCCGGAGGTGGCGGCAATGTTCGAGTCCGAGCTATCCGGGACCTTTCAGGGCATCGGGGCCGAGATCGGCATCAAGCAGGACCAGCTGAAGGTGATCGCGCCGCTTCCGGGCACGCCGGCCGAGCGGGCCGGACTGCGCGCCGGGGACTCGATCATAGCTATCGACGGAGTGGAGACGTTCGGCCTGTCGGTCGACGAGGCGGTCAGCCGGATACGCGGCGACCGGGGGACCGAGGTCAAGCTGCTGATCCTCCGACCGGAGGAAGAAGCCAAGGAATACTCCATCGTCCGCGACACCATTACCGTCGACTCGATCAAGTGGCGGATGGAGGACGGTTCGGGCCGACGGATTGGGGTGATCGAAGTTTCCCATTTCAACGAGACGACTGGTCCGGCGTTCGAGGAGGCGGTCCAGGGACTGCTCCTGCAGAATCCCGACGGCCTGATTCTCGACCTGCGCAACAACCCCGGCGGCTTCCTGGATACGGCCGTGGACATGGCCGGGGAGTGGATTCAGCACGATGTGGTGGTCCAGGAGAAGTTCAGCGACGGTTCGGTCCGGAACTACAACTCCGACGGGACGGCCCGTTTCGCCGACCTGCCGACGGTCGTGCTGGTCAACGGCGGCTCGGCCTCTGCCTCCGAGATCGTGGCCGGCGCCCTGCAGCAGCGCGGACGGGCGACGGTGGTCGGTGAGCAGACCTTCGGCAAGGGCTCGGTGCAGGACTACGTCGAGTTCGAGGACGGTTCGGCTCTCAAGCTGACCATCGCCCTATGGCTGACGCCGAACGGCGAGTCCATCGACCAGTCGGGAATCACTCCGGATCAGGTGGTTGAGCTGACCGTCGAGGACTTCGAGAACGACCGCGATCCGCAGTTCGATCGGGCAGTGGAGATTCTTTCCGCCGCCGAAGGTTCGGGACAGGAACTATGAGCAGCCAGCGGAGAAAGAAATCCAAGACCGGCCAGGCTCGGTCGGTCAGTCGCGACGGTCGGACCGGTCGGGCCAGGATTGAGGTCTCCGCCGGCGGCATCGTCTACAAGCGCACTCCGAAAGGGGTGCGTATCGCGTTGGTCCTGGACCCGTTCGTCGGCAAGTGGACCTTCGCCAAGGGCCACGTCGAGGCCGGGGAGACGGTCCGACAGGCTGCCGTCCGGGAGACCAGCGAGGAAATGGGTCTGGACAACATCAAGGTCATCGCTCCGTTGGGCAAGATCGACTTCTGGTTTCGCGACAACTACCGTCCCGAGATCAGGGGCACGCTGATCCATAAGCACGTCCATTATTTTCTGATGGAGGTTCCGGCGGCCGAAGTCCGTCACCCTCGTCCCGAGGAGAAGGTCAAGAAGATCATCTGGGTCGACCCCCGACGGGCCAAGATCATGTCCAGCTATGTCGACGTCAGGCCGGTACTGAGTCGGGCCGTGGAGATTCTGGTCGCCCAGGAGATGAGCCGTCGAGGGCAGCACAGGCGGCAGGGAAATTCAAAGAAGTCGGTTGCAGACGGGCTGACCCGTCGTCCTTCCGACACTGGTGGTCGTGGCAGTAGGCGTCGCGGTCGGAGAAAGATGAACGGCGGCGGTCCGGTCGAGAAGGTTCCGACCGCCCAGGGAGATTCGGGCGCCTGACGGGCGTCGTGGCCGGGTACTGATTGCCGCCCGGCCGAAGTTGTTTTTTGCCCAAGCGACGGAAGACCATGCCGACGCCCCGTTTTGTCGTGAAGCGGAGCGTCGGGATGGCCTTAACCAATCGCTAATCGGTTTCGTTTCGTCGGCTGACCGAACCGGCGGACCGAACAGACAGAAGACCGTTATGCCAAAATTCATCTTCGTCATCGGCGGCGTCATGAGCGGCGTCGGAAAGGGCGCGGCTGCCGCCTCGATCGGCCGCATCCTGCAGGGATACGGCTATCGGGTGACTGCGGTCAAGATCGATCCGTACGTAAACGTCGACGCCGGGACGATGAATCCGATCGAGCACGGCGAGGTGTTCGTGACCGAGGACGGCGACGAGACCGACCAGGATATCGGAAACTACGAGAGGTTCCTCGACGAGAACATCTATTCGGTCAACTACATGACCACCGGACGGGTCTACCAGACGGTCATCGAGAAGGAGCGCAACCTGGAGTACGGCGGCCGGTGCGTTCAGGTCGTGCCGCACGTGCCGGAGGAGGTGATCCGTCGCATCAAGGCCGCCCAACGCCACGCGAAAGCCGACTTCACCATCATCGAGGTGGGCGGGACGGTCGGTGAGTACGAGAATATCCTGTTCATGGAAGCGGCTCGGATGATGCACCTGAGCCGGCCCAAGGACGTCATGTTCGTGCTGGTCAGCTACCTGCCCATCCCCGGCAATACCGGCGAAATGAAGACCAAGCCAACCCAGCATGCGGTTCGGACGGTCAACTCGGCCGGCATCCAGCCGGATTTCATCCTGGCCCGGGCCGAGGTGCCGCTCGATGCGCCGCGCCGCCGCAAGCTGTCGGTGTTCTGCAACGTCGGCGAGGGCGACGTCATTTCCGCCCCGGACGTGGACTCGATCTACAAGATACCGCTCAATTTCGAGCAGGAGGGCATCGGCCGCAAGATCCTCAAGAAGTTCGGCCTGCGTCCGCGACGTCCGGACATGTCCGACTGGCGGGAGCTGGTCGACCGCATAGACAATTCTGACCGTCCGGTGCGCATCGCCATGGTCGGCAAGTACTTTTCGACCGGCGAGTTTACCCTGACCGATTCCTACATCTCGGTCATCGAGGCAGTGAAGCACGCCGCCTGGTCGCAGCGTCGCAAGCCGGTCATCGAGTGGCTGAACGCCGAGGAGTTCGAGAACGACCCGAAGTCGGTGGAGCGCCTGGCTGAGTATGACGGACTGGTTATTCCCGGCGGTTTCGGCACGCGCGGCATCGAAGGAAAGATTCGGGGCATCAGGTTCGTCCGCGAGCGCGGAATTCCCTATCTTGGACTGTGCTACGGCATGCAGCTCGCGACCGTCGAGTTCGCCCGCGACGTGGCCGGACTGGACGGCGCCAGCACCGAGGAGGTCGACCCCAAGTCGCCGCACCTGGTCATTCACACCATGTCCGGTCAGGAACGCCTGATCAGGGAAAGGAAGTTCGGCGGGTCGATGCGTCTCGGTGCCTATCCGTGCGTCCTGGCTTCGGGAACGGTTGCCCGTAGGGCCTACGGAAAGGCCGAGATCAGCGAACGGCACCGTCACCGTTACGAGTTCAACAACGCCTATCGCGAACGCCTTCAGGACGCCGGACTGGTCATCTCCGGCACCTCGCCGGACGGGACGCTGGTCGAGTCGGTTGAGGTCAAGGGGCACCCGTTCTTCGTCGGGGTCCAGTTCCATCCCGAGCTAAAGTCGCGTCCGCTGGTCCCGCATCCGCTCTTCGCCGCGTTCGTCCGGGCTGCGGCCGGAGGCGCCAAGGACGACGGCAAGACTGTCCGGAAGACGGCAGCCAGATCTGCCGGCAGGCAGTCCAGGTCCGGTCGCTAGCCCAGCCGCAACCATTCCAGCCGAAACGAAAAACCGTCCGGTTTTGCCGGGCGGTTTTCTTGTCCGCATCGGTCTGCGCTATTCTGCCCGGACCGAGACGAAGTTGACGTAGGCCATGCTGCCGTCGAACTTGCGGATCTTCTTCTTGTTGAAGTAGACGATACCTTCGGCGGAGGCGAACAGCGTGTCGTCCTTGCCCTTCATCACGTTCTCGCCGGGCCGAAACTTCGTGCCGCGCTGGCGGATGATGATCGCGCCGCTCTTCGCCTTCTGTCCCTCGTACAGCTTGACGCCGAGACGCTGGGCATTGGAATCTCGTCCGAGACGTGTGGAGCCTGATGCCTTTTTATGTGCCATAAAGCCAATCTTTAGGTTTGCGGGCTTAGTTTACGGCAGCTTGGGCCGACTGTCAATAGGCTGGGGAGAACGTTTGCGGCCGGGTTGCGGGTTTCGTTTCGGTCTTGATTTTGGCTTAGCTTGGTGCTAAAGTAGCGACCGTTATGGACATGAAGATGATCGAAAACGCGCTGGACGAGATTCGTCCGGCGCTTCGTCAGGACGGGGGAGACGTCGAGGCAGTCTCTTTCGACCCGGCCAGCGGTCGGCTGGAGGTGCGTTTTCTGGGACACTGCGCCGGCTGTCCGTTCGCCCGACAGACCCTGAAGCAGGGGATCGAGCGGGCGGTTCGGGAGCGCCTGCCGGAAGTGTCGGCGGTCGAGATGGTCGACTAGCTTATGCCGGCTTCGGTTTACCTGGACTACGCCGCCTCGAATCCGGTTGATCCTCGGGTGGGCGAGGCGGTGGCGGTGGCATTAGGGCAGGTCGGCAATCCGTCGTCGGTCCATTCTTTCGGTCGGGCGGCAGTCGAGTCATTGGATCGGGCCCGTTCGTCGGTCGCCGGACTCCTGTCGGTCGATCCCGGTGAAGTGTTCTTCACTTCCGGAGCGACGGAGGCCAACGCGTTGGCGCTGCGGGGGTTCTTCGGTCACCTGCGGACGGTCTACGGGCCGGAGACCGAGCTGCGGCTGGCCGTCTCGTCGCTTGAGCACGCTTCGGTTCGGTCGGTCGTTTCCGAGCTGGAGACAGAATACGGCGTGCTGGTCGACCGCCTGCCGGTCGATGCAGATGGGGTGGTCGAGTTCGGGCGGGTCGGCGACGCACTGCGTCCGTCGACGGTCATGGTCTGCGTCATGTGGGCCAACAACGTCATCGGATCGCTGCAGCCGGTGCGGGAGATCGGAAAGGCAGTGGCCGATGAACGTCTTCGTCGTGGAGCATCCGGCCTGCCGATCGCATTCATGTCCGATGCCGTGCAGGCCATGCGGACCGAAGACGTCCGTCCGAAGGAAGTGGGCATCGACCTGCTGACGCTGTCCGGTCACAAGATCTACGCCCCCAAGGGCACGGGAGCGATCTACGTCCGGCGGGGCATCGAGCTGCGTCCGTTGGTTTCCGGCGGCGGACAGGAGGGCGGGCTGCGCGGCGGGACGGAGAACCTTCCGGGCATCGTCGGTCTGGGGCAGGCCGCCGAATTGTTGGCCGACCGGCGCGCTGTCGACCGGGCTCTGGTGGTTGGCCTGACGTCCCGGCTCCGGTCAGCCCTGAGGGAAGTGCCTGGCCTGACGGTCTACGGCGATCGGGAGAAGTCAGTGCCGGGGATCCTGTTCTTCTCTACGGAGTCTCTGTCTGGTGACGAGTTGGCGTTGCGCCTGGACCTGGAGGGGCTGGCGGTGTCGACCGGTTCGGCCTGCGAGGCCGGCCACCGTCGGACGTCGCCGGTGATCGAGTCGATCTGTTCCGGCCGGGCGATGCGCCACGGCGGAGTGCGGGTATCGGTCGGGCGGTTCAGCGTCGAGGACGACATCGACCGGCTGGCGGATGCGGTCGGGCGGTTGCTGGCGGTTAGGTAGCCTAACGAAAGACAAAAGGACCGCTCGGCGGCCCTTTTTTGATCTCTGTCTTATTCCTCGTCCGTGTCTGGTTCGGCGGCTGGCGTCGGTAGCAACGGCTCGAGGAACGCATTGTGGAGCCGTCCTTCTCGCGGGGCATCGAGGGCGTTCTTTT
>JBDRRB010000046.1:0-17110 GCA_043825985.1 bacterium
CCGCCGGCGAACCGCTGGCCATGGAAGATGAAGGCGACACCGGAACCGGCGACTACCTGCCCTTCGTCGCGGTCGGTGCACTGGGTGCCGGTGGGGCCGCCTACCGTGGCTTCAAGAAGGATCGACGGAAGACCGGAAAGAAGCACTAAATCATTTCTCTAGACGTACTAAAGACCGCCGTTTCTGGCGGTCTTTGGCTTTGGAACCACTGGTTCTTTCGGTATTGACAGCTCTGAAGGCAATTTATAGTATGGGGAGGCGAAAAGAAGCGCGGGTATAGTACAAAGGCTAGTACATCGCCTTGCCATGGCGAGGATACGGGTTCGATTCCCGTTACCCGCTCCATGAAAACGGAGCCGTCACCCGACGGCGCCGTTTTCATTTGGGTAGGGTGACGGGAATCGAACGGGGTCGAGCCGCGAGCCGGCGAGCAGCGAGACGGGCGCCAAAAGGCGCCCAGGCTCAAGACGTTTCAGTTTTTTGATCGAGGCCCTGCCGAGAAATCTCCGTCCGGACAGAAACAAACTGAATCATGGATGGATTCTCGGACGCTGACACTCGGCAGCACGATGGACAAATTTTGACTGAGACTAACTTCTACTCCACCACCACCCTCGTCCCCTCCTGGGCCCACCAATAGAGTCGCTCCATGTCTTCGTAACGTACGTTGACGCAACCGTGCGACACGCGAGCCTGCCCGAACAGGTTGTGCCAGTATGCCCCATGGATGTAATAGCCGAGACCGGACGAGCTGCGGGTGAACAGCAGATTCCATTTCGTGTTGGGTAGGTCGAAACCCGGCCCGCCGTAATGCTTGACCGGAATCTTAGCCAGAACTGAAAATTCACCACGCGGCGTGGACATGCCGGACTTGCCGGTCGAGACCGGTATGGTGTCCAGGGCACGACCGCCGAAGCTGTAGGTCAGGGTCAGTCTCTCGTCGCTGACGCGAATAAGCTTCTCGAGCCGCACTGGAGCCGGATTGAGCGGATCGAACGCCGCCGCCACCTCGGTTCCATCCAAAAATAAATCCCCGTCCGAATCGGGGTTCATGATGTCCGTTCCCAATTTTATCTCCCAGTCGTCATTCAGATAGTCGAGATCAGAGTCGACATCGACCAAATGCTGGCCGTCGCCGTGCCGCGGCGAATAGCCATGTTCGACCTCGTCCCCGTCGGAAAACCCGTCGCCGTCCGTGTCCGGATTGAGCCAATCCGTATGGTAGACAACGATTTCTGTCTCATCGTTCAGTCCGTCGGCATCAGAATCGACCGTAACGGCCGACTCGGCGAGGGCGCTTCCGACCGAACAAAACGAAAACAGCAAGATGGCGGAGAATGAGCTGATTTTGAATTTTCGACCCATGTCTGTTTTTATTTTCCCTAATTATAGCACTTTTTTGAACTCAAGAAAAGCCCTCTCCTAAGAGAGGGCCTACCTTCCGTCCGTCGCCTGGACTGTTTTTTGCCTTATTCCCGTGCTGGCCAGGGCCAGAGCCAGGGCCAACGCGTCGGCCGCATCGTCCGGCTTGGGCAGCTCCCTCAGGCCCAAAAGCATCCGCACCATCTTCTGCATCTCCGGCTTGCCGGCGGCACCATGCCCACAGACCGCCATCTTGACCTCGGCCGGGTTGAACTCGACGTACGGTACGTCTAGACGGTCGAGACAGAGCAGGATGACCCCTCGTGCCTCAGCCACGGAAATGGCCGTAGTGACGTTCTTGGAAAAGAAGAGCTTTTCGACAGCTACGGCCGCCGGACGGTAATCATTGATCAGCTTGGTCAGTCCGTCATAGATCGAACCCAAGCGTTGGGCGGCCGGCATGCCCTTGGGAGTTCGCAGGCTGCCGTAGGCCAGGCAGCGCTCTCGGCCTCCTTGCCGAACGACCAAACCGTAACCCAAATCCGCATACCCCGGATCCAAGCCGAGAATTACTTTTTCTGACTGATTAGACATAAAAACTAAACCCTTGACGTCAGCAAGACGTGGACGGGATGTAATGTGCCTGGCTGGACTGAAGGAATTTCGTGAGGCGCACTAGTTTGGTGCATCGAACGAATTCCTGAGGGAAGCCGGGTGCAGTACGCCCGGCCATGGCTTGCCTCATAGTTCAACGTTGGAGTAAATGTCGGAAACGTCTTCGTCCTCATCCAAAGCCTCAAACAGACCTTCAATCTGAACACGGACGGATGGATCAGCCTGCACCGTCTCCTTGGCCGACCATTCCAAGGCAGCATCGGTGACGTCGACTCCGATGTCGCTCGCCGCCTGCCGCACGGCGGCCAGCGCATCCGGCTGGCAGGTCATCACCTGAACCCCATCCTCGACGGAGATGTCGTCGACTCCGGCCTCGATCAGGCGCAGCTGATCCTCATCGGACAAGTCTGCCTTCCCGCCGCCCCTGACCACGCCGCGACGGTCGAACATCCACTGCACCGAACCGCTGCTGCCCATGTTTCCCCCGTTCTTGGCGAAGACATGCTTAATGCTGGCGCTGGTTCGATTGCGGTTGTCGGTCAGGGCCTCGACCAGAACCGCCGCCCCGCCCGGACCGTATCCCTCGTACAAAACTTCCTCGATCATGCCGCCCGCTATCTCGCCGGTACCGCGCTTGATGGCATGGTCTATCTTGTCCTTAGTCATGTTCGCGGACAGTGCCTTGTCGATGGCTGCCCGCAGGGAAAAGTTAAACTCCGGATCGCCGCCGGCCCGGGCCGCGATCGAGATGTTCTTGGAGAGCTTGGTGAAGAGGGCGGCGCGCTTCAGGTCGGCAGAGCCCTTTCGATGCTTGATGTTCGCCCATTTCGAGTGTCCGGACATGGCAGAAATTCGCTAGGTTGACTTACTTCCCACTCAGACTATCACCTCCAAACGACAACCTCAACACAGACAACAAGAGCCCCGCACTTAACGGGGCCCCTGTCTGAATCTTGAAACCGATCGGCGAATGCCGCTCTTCCCGTGACGTCCTGAGGGCCTTAGGCGACGTCGTCGGACGACGGCGCGACTTCGGCCGCGACGGCGGTCGGTGCGGCGTCTTCCGACACCGGCCAGCTTCCGTCCTCCGGATACACGGTGACCGGATCGAGTCCGGTGCCGGCCGGGATCAGGCGGCCGATGATGATGTTCTCCTTGAGGCCCTCGAGCGGATCGACCTTGCCGGTCACTGCCGCGTTGATCAGCACCCGGGCCGTCTCCTGGAATGAGGCGGACGACAGGAAGCTCTGGGTCGAGAGGGAGATCTTGGTGATGCCCAGGAACAGCTCCTGCGCCTTTGCCACCTGACCGCCGTTAGCCTTGGCCTTGGCGTTCTCGATCATGAACTGCGCCTTCTCGATGATCTCGCCCGGCAGCAGGTCGGTGTCGCCGGAGTCGGTGACGTTGACGCGCGAGAACATCTGCCGAACGATGATCTCGATGTGCTTGTCGTTCAGCTTCTGTCCCTGCGAGGTGTAGATGGCCTGCACGTCCTTCAGGACGTACTTCTGGACTGCCTCCTTGCCGCGCAGCCGATACAGCATCTGGAGATCCAGGTGACCGTCGGTGATGGGCTGTCCGGCCTCCACCTCGTCGCCGTCCTTGGCGTAGATGACGTATCCCGGCGGGATGATGTAGTCCTTGTCCTTCTCGATGTCGCGGACCACCTTGACGCTCTTCTTGTTGATCTTGGCCGTACCGGCGCGTTCGGCGATGATCTCGGTGCCGTCCTTGCGCTTCAGCACGACCTGACCGTCCTTGACCTTGGCCCCGTCCTCGACGAGGATCTCGTCATCGCGTCCGAACTTGTAGGTCTCGCCGTCCTTGTCCTGGTAGCGGACGCGGACGATCTTGTGGCCGACGAACGGCTCGAGAACCTTCTGCCCCTGCGGACCGTCGATCATGCTGCGCTCGATCTCCTCGACCGTCACCCGGCCGGAGACCTCGGTCATGTAGGCCCGATGCTTGGGCGGCCGCGACTCGAACAGCTCCTCAACGCGCGGCAGACCCTGGGTGATGTCGGTGCCGGCCACGCCACCGCTGTGGAAGGTGCGCATGGTCAGCTGGGTTCCCGGCTCGCCGATCGACTGGGCGGCCATGATGCCGACCGGAACGCCTATCTTGACCGGCTGGTTGTAGGCCAGATCGTAGCCGTAACACTTCTGGCAGATGCCCTTCGGCAGCCGGCACTCGAGCACCGAACGGACATGGACCCGGTCGAGCTCGACCGGCGCCAGCGCCCGGGCCACGTCCTCAGTCACCAGTTCGCCCTTCTTGACGATGATCTTATCGTCCTTGGGATTCTTGATGTCCTCGAGCAGGTAGCGGCCCAGGATGCGACCGATGACGGTCTGGCCCATCTCGTCGCTCTCCTTCTTGGTGATCAGGTTGCCCTTGGTGTCGCCGCAGTCCTCCTCGCGGATGACCACGTCCTGCGCCACGTCGACCAGGCGCCGCGTCAGGTAGCCGGCATTGGCGGTACGGAGGGCGGTGTCGGACGATCCCTTACGTGCGCCGTGCGTCGAGATGAAGTACTCCAGCACGTCGAAGCCCTCCTTGAAGTTGGCCTTGACCGGCAGCTCGATGATCTCTCCGGAAGGGCTGGCCACCAGTCCCTTCATGCCGATGATCTGGGTCAGCTGTCCCCACGATCCGCGGGCGCCGGAGTCGATCATCGACGACGTCGGACCGTCCTTCGGCAGGTTCTCCTTGGCCATCTTGGTCACGCGGTCCTTGATGTTGGACCAGACGTCGACGATCTTGGAGTGGCGCTCGGACTGGGTCAGCAGACCTTCCTGGTACTGCTCCTCGATCTCCTCGATGGACTTGTCGCCCTCGGCGATCAGCTCGTCCTTGCCGGTCAGGAGCGGCAGGTCGGCCATGCCCCACGAGTAGCCGGAAACGGTGATGTAGTGGTAGCCGATGTTCTTGAGGTCGTCGATCAGCCGGACGGTTCGTTCCTGGCCGCACTTCTCCAGGCATTCGCGGACGATCTCGCCGACCTTCTTGCCATCGAGCTGCTCGTTCACGTAGCCGAAATATTCCGGAATGACGCGGTTGAGTATGATGCGCCCGACGTTGGTCTCGGTCAGCTTCTCGCCCGGATTCAGCCTCACCCTGATTATCTCGCGCATCTCGATCTTGCGCAGGCGATAGGCCAGCACGGCCTCCTTCTGGTTGCTGAACAGGCGCGGTTCCTTAAGACCTTCCTTCGGCGGAATGGTGGAGGTCATGTAGTAGATGCCCCAAGCCACGTCCTTGTCCGGACGGATGATCGGGGCGCCGGTGGCCGGCTTCAGCAGGTTGTGAGTGGCCAGCATGCGCTCGCGGGCCTCCTTGTTGGCCTCCTGTGTCAGCGGCACGTGGACGGCCATCTGGTCACCGTCGAAGTCGGCGTTGAAGGCCGGACAGACCATCGGATGGATCTGGATGGCCTTGCCCTCGATCAGCTTCGGATGGAAGGCCTGGATGCCCAGGCGGTGCAGGGTCGGGGCGCGGTTCAGGAGCACCAAGGCATCCTTGGTGACCTCCTCGAGGATGTCCCAGACCTCCGGATGGTCCGACTCGATGTAGCGGTTGGCGCTTCTGATGTTATGGCAGTAGTCGCGCCTGATGAGCTGCGAGATGACGAACGGCTTGAACAGCTCCAGGGCCATCATCTTCGGCAGTCCGCACTGGTCGAGCTTGAGGGTCGGGCCGACGACGATGACCGAACGTCCGGAATAGTCGATGCGCTTGCCGAGCAGGTTCTGGCGGAAGCGGCCCTGCTTGCCCTTGAGCATGTCGGCCAGAGACTTCAGCTGACGCTTCTTGCCGGTCGCCGCCACGACCGTCTTGGACTGGCGGGCGGAGTTGTCGATCAGTGCGTCGACCGCCTCCTGCATCATGCGCTTCTCGTTGCGGGTGATGACCTCCGGGGCGTTCAGGTCCATCAGCTTCTTGAGGCGGTTGTTGCGGTTGATGACGCGGCGGTAGAGGTCGTTCAGGTCGGAGGCGGCGAAGCGTCCGCCGTCGAGCGGAACCATCGGCCGGATGTCCGGCGGTATGACCGGAACGACCGTCATGACCATCCACTCCGGACGGATGCCGTTGGCCTTGAGCGCCTTCAGCAGCTTGACCCGGCGCACCAGCTTGTCGTAGCGGGCGCCGACCTGCGCGTCGAGCATCTCGTCCTCCAGCTCGGCGACCTTCTGGTCGATGTCGATCTTGTCCAGCAGGTAGCGGATCGCCTCGGCGCCGATTCCGGCGTCGAAGATGTGGCCGTACTTCAGCGACCAGTCCTGGTAGGTACTCTCGGAGATGATCCGGTTGACCACGATCTCCTTGAGCTCCTTCTCGACCGTCCGAAAGTCCTCGTCCAGGTCCTTCAGCTTCTTGGTCTTCAGGTCGAAGGCCTCGGACAGGATACGGTCGCGGTCGGACTGCTTCTCGGCGTTCTTCTCGGCTTCGGTGACCGACCGCTTGTAGTCGCCCTCGATCTGCTTCTTCTTCGACTTGTACTCCTCCTTGACCTGTTCCAGGGTCTCGGCCTTGGCGTCCTCGCGGACCGAGGTCACGATGAAATTGGCGAAGTAGATCACCTTCTCGAGGTTCTGGACCGACAGGTCGAGCACCAGGCCGATCTTGGACGGCACGCCGCGCAGGAACCAGATGTGGGAAACCGGAGCCGACAGCTCGATGTGTCCCATGCGCTCGCGGCGGACCAGCGAATGCGTCACCTCGACGCCGCACTTGTCGCAGATGATGCCCTTGTAGCGGACCTTCTTGTACTTGCCGCAATAGCATTCCCAGTCCTTGGACGGGCCAAAAATCTCTTCGGCAAACAGGCCGCCCTTTTCCGGCTTCTGGGTTCGGTAGTTGATGGTCTCCGGATTCAGCACCTCACCGTAGGACCATCCGCGGATGACCTCCGGCGACGCCAGCTTGAGACGCACGGCGTCGAAGTCCTGGATCTTGAACTGCTCAGCTATGGGATTCATATGATTCAGCGGTGACCCGGAGTTATTTCTCCCTGTTATCGTACCGGCCACCGCCGATACCCCGTTTCGAACCGGAATCTGCCGACCGGTCCGAAGCCACTCCAGCGAGCGGTGCCGGCATCGCCCCCTGTCTCATCTCGTCGGAGTCAATGCGCTGGCCGTCCCTGAGCAGCTCGACGTCGAGCGCCAGGCCCTTCAGCTCACGGATCAGAACGTTGAACGATTCCGGGATGTTGATCTTGCGGATCGGTTCGCCCTTGACGATCGACTCGTAGGCCTTGGATCGTCCGGGCACGTCGTCCGACTTGATGGTCAGGATCTCCTGCAGGGTGTGCGCCGCGCCGTAGGCCTCGAGCGCCCAGACCTCCATTTCGCCGAACCTCTGCCCGCCGAACTGGGCCTTACCGCCGAGCGGCTGCTGGGTGATGAGCGAGTACGGACCGATCGAGCGCTGGTGGATCTTGTCCTCGACCATGTGGTTCAGCTTGAGCATGTACTTGTGGCCGACGGTCACCTTGTTGTCGAACGGCACTCCGGTCCGTCCGTCGTACAGGGTCAGCTGTCCGGACTCCGGGAACCCGGCGGTCCGCAGCTCGTCCCGAATCTCCTGCTCGGTGATGCCGTTCAGGGCCGGAGTGACGACGTGATAGCCCAGCGCGTTCGCGGCCAGGCCGAGATGGGTCTCGAGGATCTGGCCCAGGTTCATGCGGGAGACGATGCCCAGCGGCGACAGGATGATGTCGACCGAGGTTCCGTCCTCCAGGAACGGCATGTCCTCGACCGGGACGATCTTGGAGACCACGCCCTTGTTGCCGTGGCGTCCGGCCATCTTGTCTCCGACCTGGATCTTGCGCAGCGTGGCGATCGACACCTGGATCGACTTGATGACGCCCGGCGAGAGCTTGTCGCCCTGCTCGCGGGAGAAGACCTTGATGTCGACCACCTTGCCGTGGCCGCCGTGCTGCAGGTAGAGGGAGCTGTCGCGCACGTCGCGGGCCTTCTCGCCGAAGATCGCCCGCAGCAGCTTCTCCTCGGCCGAGAGCTCGGTCTCGCCCTTCGGCGTGATCTTTCCGACCAGGATGTCGCCGGAGCTGACTTCGGCGCCGATCCGGACCACGCCCTCGGCGTCGAGGTTGGCCAGCTTCTCCTCGCTGATGTTCGGTATGTCGGAAGTCACCAGCTCCGGCCCGAGCTTGGTCTCGCGCACGTCGATGGTGAAGTTATCTATATGTATGGAGGTGAAGCGATCCTTCTGCACCAGGCGCTCGGAGATGATGATCGCGTCCTCGTAGTTGTAGCCCTCCCACGACAGGAAGGCGACCAGCAGGTTCTGGCCCAGGGCCAACTCCCCACGGTCGATCGAGGAGCCGTCGGCCAGCAGGTCGCCGGCCTTCACCTCCTGTCCAAGATTGATCCGCGGCCTCTGGTTCATGCAGGTCGAACCGTTCGAGCGGACGAACTTGCTCAGCACGTAGGTGTCCTCGCTGCCGTCGTCGGTCGTGACCGCCACCCGATCGGACTGGACGGTCGTGACCCGACCGGCGTTGCGGGCGACGATGACGTGCCCGGAGTCGACCGCGGCCCGGCGCTCCATGCCGGTGCCGACGATCGGCGCGTCCGGATTGATGCAGGGCACGGCCTGACGCTGCATGTTCGTGGCCATAAGCGCACGGACGGCGTCGTCATGCTCCAGGAACGGAACCAGCGAGGTGGTGATGGAGACGATCTGTCGCGACGACACGTCCACGTAGTCGACCCGGTCCACATCCTCGATGGACGGCTCGCCGAACCGGCGCACGCTGACGCGGGGTTCGACGAAGTAGCCGCGGTCGTCGAGCCGGGTAGTCGCCGAAGTGGTGATCGACTTCTCCTCGGTGAAGGCGTTCAGGTAGACGATCTCGTCGGTCACGCGCGACTTGACCAGTAGGGTCTTGAGCGAGGTCTTGGCCAGCGACTTGGCATCGGCCGCGGAAATTTCGGCGCCGGCCTTGACCAGCACCTTGCCGCCGTCGGCGATGTCGCCGCGGGCGATCTCCCCGACCGCGCTCTGGCCGTCGTTCGCCACCTCGTGCAGCACCTTGCAGTACGGCGTCTCGATGAATCCGTACTCGTTGATCCGGGCGTAGCTGGCCAAGTGGCCGACCAGTCCGATGTTCGGGCCCTCAGGCGTGGCGATCGGGCAGATGCGGCCGTAGTGGGTCGGATGCACGTCGCGGACGTCGAAGCCGGCGCGCTCGCGCGACAGTCCGCCCGGACCCATGGCCGACAGGCGGCGCTTGTGCTCGAGCTCGGCCAGGGGGTTGACCTGGTCCATGAACTGCGACAGCTGCGAGGACATGAAGAACTCGCGGATCACGCCGATGATCGGCCGGGCGTTGACCAACTTGGACGGCGACAGGGCCATGATGTCCATGGTCGACATGCGGTCCTTGATGATGCGCTCCATGCGCGACATGCCGACGCGCAGGCGGTTCTGCACCAGCTCACCGGCCGAACGGACACGGCGGTTGCCGAGATGGTCGACGTCGTCCGGTTCCTCCTGGGTGATGTTGAGGCGGATCAGCTCGCGAATGATGGTCACCAGGTCCTCGCGCTTCAGGATGCGGTTCTCCGGCCGGTCGATGTCGTCCTGGGTGTACTTCAGCCCGAAGCGCTGCGAGAACTTGTAGCGGCCGACCTTGCCCAGGTCATAGCGGTCGAAGTTGAAGAACATCGAGTAGATCAGCGAGCGGGCGTTGTCGACCGTCGCCAGGTCACCGGGACGGATGCGCTTGTAGACCTCCTTCAGTCCGCCCTCCTCGTCCTCGGCGATGTCCTTGTCGACGGTGCTCTGCATGTAGTTGATCGACGGATGGACGTCGACGTCCTCGAACAGCTTCAGGATCTCCTCGTCGGTCGAGTAGCCGAAGGCCCGCAGCAGCGAGCTGACGGCGACTTTCCTCTTGCGGTCGATCTTGATCCAGATGACGTTGTTGGCGTCGGTCTCCATCTCCAGCCAGGCGCCGCGGTTCGGGATGATCTTAGCGCCGAAGTACTTGCGTCCGCGGACGTTCTCCACGGTGAAGAACACTCCGGCCGAACGGACCAGCTGCGAGACGATCACGCGCTCGATGCCGTTGATGACGAAAGTGCCGCGGTCGGTCATCAGCGGGAAGTCGCCCAGGTAGATCTCCTGCTCCTTGGTCTCGGCGGTCCGCTTGTTGATCAGCCGGGTCCGGACCCGCAGGGGAGCCTCGAAGGTCAGGTTCTTGGCGCGGGCCGTGACCTCGTCGAACTTCGGCTCGTCCAGGTAGTAGTCAAGGAAGTAAAGCTCCAGGTCGCGACCGATGAAGTCCTTGACCGGGGAGATCTCCTCGAACAGTTCCCTGAGGCCGTCACTAAAGAGCCAACCGTAAGAATTCTTCTGGACCTCGATCAGGTCTGGCAGCTCCATCGCATCCACGATGCTGGTGAACGACTTGCGCTCCCGAGACACTGGCTTGACGCGTTTGAATTTCATAGGTTGCTGTGAACCGCGGCGGCGGCGGACTGACGAGGCCCGACTCCGATGCGACTTAATTTACTTCGGGAGGCTGCCGGTCGGCGCCGGTCGCATCAAGCTCCTGTTGCGGCGCTCGACTCACCTAGCGGCAGCTTCTGTTTGACAGATAAACAAAAACATCCCCTTGCTTTACGACCTTCAGGCAGGACGGAGCAAGGCGATTTTCGTGATGGCCAATTTAGGCGGCAGATTCGGCCAACATCACCCTATTTATTTACGTCTATTTAGAGCAAAAATGCTCTTGCGGCACCAAGAGGCGCATCGTGGATGAATCTATCAAAAAAAAATTTAAAGGTCAAGAGCTAAACCCGATTCTTGTCAAGAATATCAAATTAATGACTAAAATAAGCCATTTTCGTCAGTGGATCTGACTTTCTTAACAATAAACGTTTAGCCTTATTTTGGCTTATCCACAAGCAAAAGAAAGTTTAGTCAACACCTATTCGAAACAGGGTATAAAATGAACCATATAAGCCCTTTTCAGGAATGGATTCAGTGCTATAATCATTTGATCCGACGACTCTCCCCATGGCCGCGGCTACGGTCAAGCGAAGTCCATCCGGGCATTAGGACGGTCCAGCGACTCTATTGTCCCTGACCCATCCCCTTCCCTGAATTGGGACCTGCCCTCTCTCGCCGGCTGGCTCTTCTGGCCCCGGCAATCTTTCACCGGACAGTAGCTTTCTTCGCAGCTGCGGCCCTGACGGGAGTCGTTTTTGTTTATCCGACCCGGTCTGGCTGCCCAAAACCAGAAGACGGATCTTCACGACAGAGGAAAAGATCCATTTCTGGTGCGTCGCCCAATTTGATATAATCCTTCGCGAGAGGTGGATCGAATTCAAAGAGTTCGATTAGTTTGTTTATGACCAGAAACAACGGCAATCGAAAGAGACGAAACGCTCGCCGCAGCGACGAGCCGACATTCGAGATGTCACCCAAGGCCAAACGAGAGATAGTCGCCGTGCTGCTGGTAGTCATGGCCCTGATTTCGACGCTGGCCTTCTTCAGCGTGGCCGGTCCGGCCGGCGGCCTGCTAAACGGCGCTCTCGGAGCGCTGTTTGGTCTGCTAAAGTACGTCTTTCCGGCCGCACTGCTGGTCCTGGCGTTCTACCTAGTTTTCCCCGACCGGCTGCCGCTGCGAAGGATCACTGTCATCGGGTCGATCCTGCTGCTGTTCGGCGTCGCCGCCATGACCGACATAATCCGCTCGTCCGGCAACGGCGGGTCGTTATATATAGAAGAGATCGGATCGGCCGGCGGATATCTGGGTCTGGTGCTGGCCTATCCGCTGGTTTCCCTGCTGGGGGTCTGGGGAGCCTCGATCATCATCGTGTCGCTCATCCTGACCTCGATCGTGCTGGTCTCCAACCTTTCCTTCCATGAGATCTGGGAACGGGTCAGATACTCCGGCCTGCCCACTTTCGGTCGGTCACGGACCGAGGACGGAGACGACGAGAAATATTATGAAGACGAAGACGACGAGGAGGCTGAAGAAGAGGACGAAGAAGATGAGGAAACTGAGGACGAGGACGACGAGGGTAAAGATGCCGTCGATGACGAGGTCAAGGTGAATGACTACGGCATGGGCATGAGCGCCAAGCCCAAGAAGCACTACCGAAAGATACCGATCCCCATCGACCTGCTCGAGCATCGCACCTCCAAGCCCACCTCGGGCGACATACACGGCCGGATGATGACCATCCGCAAGACGCTCGAGAACTTCGGCGTACCGGTCGAGATGGGCGAGGTCAGCGTCGGACCGACCGTAACCCAATTCACCTTCAAGCCGGCGGACGGGGTGAAGCTGTCGCGCATCACTTCGCTGTCGAACGACCTGGCGCTGGCCCTGGCCGCCCATCCGATCCGCATCGAGGCGCCGATCCCCGGCAAGTCGCTGGTCGGCATCGAGGTGCCGAACCACACCGTGGCCACGGTCACGCTGCGCGAGATCCTCGAGTCCAAGGAGTTCGCCCAGCGCCAGTCGCAGCTGACGATCTGCCTGGGACGAGACGTCGCCGGCAAGGCCTGGATCGCCGACATCGCCAAGATGCCGCACCTGCTCGTGGCCGGCGCGACCGGCTCGGGCAAGACGGTCTGCCTCAACACCATCATCCTGTCGCTCGTCTACCAGAACAGCCCGGAGGACCTGAAGCTGCTGCTCATCGACCCGAAGCGCGTCGAGTTGCCGGTCTACAACGGCATCCCCCACCTGCTGACTCCGGCCATCACCGAGGTGCCGAAGATAATCAACTCGTTCAAGTGGGCGATCGGCGAGATGGAGCGGCGCTTCGACCAGCTCTCGAAGACCGGCTGCCGTGACCTGGCCACCTACAACGAGCGCCATCCGGACGACAAGATGCCGTACATCGTGCTGGTGGTCGACGAGCTGGCCGACCTGATGGTCGCCTCGGCGGCGGAGGTCGAGGGAGCGATCATCCGACTGGCCCAGATGGCCCGGGCGGTCGGCATTCACCTGATCATCGCCACCCAGCGCCCGTCGGTCGACGTCATTACCGGACTGATCAAGGCCAACATCACCTCACGCATCGCCTTCTCGGTCGCCTCGTCCATGGACTCGCGGACCATCCTGGACACGACCGGCGCGGAGAAGCTGGTCGGACGGGGCGACATGCTGTTCGTCTCGGCCGAGCTGTCGAAGCCCAAGCGCATCCAGTGCTGCTTCGTCGGCGACCGCGACATCAAGCAGGTGGTCGACTTCGTCGTCGAGAAGATGGACGAGCCGGTCGAGTACGTCGAGGGAGTGACCGAAAAGAAGTCCGGCAGCGGCTTCGGCCCGTCCGGTGCGGACGACGATGACGACGAGCTCTACGACGAGGCCCGCGACACCGTGGTCAGGGCAGGCAAGGCTTCGGCGTCATACCTGCAGCGTCGCCTCAAGGTCGGCTATGCCCGGGCCGCCAGGCTGCTGGACTTGCTCGAGGAACGGGGTATCATTGGACCGGGAGACGGGGCCAAACCGAGGCAAATTCTGGTTGACGGGGTCTCGGACGAGGACGGTACCCACTTTTCGGACGAGGACGACGAATAACCGCCTGCCGCCGGATGCGGCAGCAACCCAAAGACGCCGATGAAAGAAGGAACCAACAACGGAAGGATCACCGTCGCGCAGCTGCTCACCGGAGCCAGGGCTGACGACGGACTGACGCGCCCGGAGGCCGCCCGGCTGTCCGGCGTGCCGGAAAGGTACATCGCCTTCCTTGAGGGCGGCAGCCCGGACGGCGTGTCGGCCGACGTGTTCACCCGCAACAAGCTGGTCGAATACAGCCGGTTCCTCGGATTCGATCCGGAAGCGATGGTCGCGGCCTACAGGAACGAGAACCGTTCCCGCTCGATCGGCGAGACCGAATCGCCCCGGCGCCCCCGGCGACACCCGCTCCGGGGAATATCATCCTTCCGGCTGCTGGCCACGTCCAACGTCATCCGCACTTCGTTGGCCTGCCTGGCTGTAGTGGCGATCGGAATCTTCTTCGCCTTCAAGTCCTACCGGATGGTCGCGCCGCCCAAGCTGGTCCTGACCTTCCCGGCGCAGGACGGGCTGGTAGTCACCGACAAGACGCTGACCGTTCAGGGACGGACCGAGAGGGAGGCGCTGCTGCTGATCAACGGCAAGCTGGTGGCCACCGACGACGACGGAAACTTCTCGGACCGCATGGACCTGAAGGACGGGCTGAACGTGGTCACCGTGACCTCGGCCCGCAAGCACGGCAAGAGCACCGAACTGACCAGGCGGGTGGTGGTCGACCCCAAGAAGCGACCGACGGCAACCCTCAATCCGACGACCGAAAGGTAGGGGTTGCGCCAAAACGAACGTTCGTATAAGCAAGGAATGCCATAACAAATTAACCACGCACTATATGGCTCCGAAGAACACCGGACAGCCTGATCGGGAGAGTCAGGCCAACGAGAACAAGAGTGCCCGACTGCAGGCTGTGGGGGCTGCGATCGAGCAGATCAAGCAGAGGTACGGCGACGGATCGATCATGAAGCTGGGCGAGGCCAAGCGGACCGACGTGGACGCCGTCCCGACCGGCTGCCTGTCGCTCGACCTGGCGCTGGGCGTCGGCGGCATGCCGCGCGGACGGGTCGTCGAGATCTTCGGTCCGGAGTCGTCCGGCAAGACTACCCTGGCCCAGCACGTCATCGCCGAGGTGCAGAAGCTGGGCGGCACGGCGGCCTTCGTCGACGCCGAGCATGCGCTCGACCCGGAGTACGCGGCCAAGATCGGCGTCAACATCAACGAGCTGCTGATCTCCCAGCCGGACAACGGCGAACAGGCGCTCGAGATCACCGAGACGCTGGTCCGCTCCGGCGCGGTCGACGTGGTGGTGGTGGACTCGGTGGCGGCGCTCGTTCCCAAGGCCGAGATCGAGGGCGAGATGGGCGACCAGCACATGGGACTGCAGGCCCGGCTGATGAGCCAGGCCCTGCGCAAGCTGACCGGCATCACGGCCAAGACCAACACCGTCGTCATCTTCATCAACCAGATCCGGCACAAGATCGGCATCGTCTTCGGCAACCCGGAGACCACCACCGGCGGCAACGCGCTGAAGTTCTACTGCTCGGTCAGGGTCGAGGTCCGACGTTCGGCCCAGATCAAGCAGGGCGAGAAGATCATCGGCAACCAGGTCAAGGTAAAGATCGTCAAGAACAAGGTCGCGCCGCCGTTCCGCACCTGCACCTTCGACATCATGTACAACGAGGGCATCTCGATCTCCGGCGACACGCTCGACCAGGGCGTGGAGCACGGGGTGATCGCCAAGTCCGGCAACAGCTACTCCTACGGCGAGACCAAGCTGGGCGTCGGACGGGAGAACGCCAAAGCCTTCCTCAAGGCCGATCCCAAACTGATCGCCAAGATCAAGAAGGAGGTCACAGCCAGGGCCCAGGCGGCGGAAGACGCTCCGGCCGCCAAGGAAAAGGACAAAGAAAAGGCTCCAGCCGCAGCCTGACAGGGCGAAACAGCGGTCCAACCGAAGAATGAACGAACAGGACGCCATCCGACCGGATGGCGTTCTTTGATTGCGGTTCGGACCGAAGCTGATCAGCCGAAAGAACGGAAAAATGGGGCTGTCGGTAGGAAATTTAGCCTTAACGCCAGCAGTCGGGGTTGACAGGACAAGAAAAATGTGGTAAAAAGTACGGTCTCGGCTGACAACCGACACACCGATCCGGAGCTGACCGTTCGCATGGTGCGACGGAAGCGCCCCGATCGGGCCACCTCACCGGCACTGACCCTGTGTAAAGGACAGGGAAGCTGCCAAGGAGAAATGTCATGAACGCTAACAACGCCGCCGCCACCGCCACAACCGATAAGGTCCCCGACTTTATCGATTTCTTCCTCGGTCACAACAATGGGGTCGTGGCCATGTGGCCCAACCCCGACGGACGTTTCGCGGCCCTGGTCCGTCCGGTCAAGGACGGACGGGAACACCAGTGCTGGGTGTTCTCAACCCCCTCGATCTGCGAGGGCCGGGTTGTGAAAACCAACCTCCGGGCCTTCCACGGGAATTGGACCCAGCTCGATGAGCTGAAGTCCTGGATGAAGCCCAGGAGTATCTCCTGGTCTTCGTCCGGCTGCGCGGGGACAGGATTTGTCCCGTTCTCCAACGGCCGCAGGAAGTACATCCGGCCGGAAAAAGAAGGTGGCGAGTGGTCCTCGGACTACGAGGACTGCGAGTACGCCTGCCGCTACCCCTCCGACCCACGCATGACGATCGAGGCTCAGCTCGACGTCTTGAATGGCGTGACCGAAAGGTAGCGCCCGCCCCACCCCAACTCATAAACACCCCGGCTGAACAGCTTGTTCGGTCGGGGTGTTCTCGTTTTCAGACAAAAAAGTGAAAATAAACTAGGTAATCAGCCAGCTGTCTCTCATGTTCTCCTAGCAAAAAAACGGGACCCACCCGGGATCCCGTTTTGATGCCAACCATCAGCGGCCGATGGAAATAACTTATTTTCTTTCCATCAATCCGTATCGCCTTAGAGGCTCCAGCATCCTGTCCTTTAGCCTTTCCAGGGGATGTCCCGGCGGGATCGTCGATACTGCACCCCTTATCCTTTCGGCGGCTGCCCGGACATCGGGATCGTCGATGACCTCCTGTGGCATGTAGTAATTCTCAAACAGGGCCTCAATCGCGCGCCCGTTCACATCGCCTCCTTCTAAGGACTGAAGCAGCCACTTCTTGGCCTCCTCGGGAGAAATCTGACTCTTCCTCAGCTCAGCCGCTTCATTCGTATTTGTTTCACTTTCTTTCTCACTGCCTGGAATAAAAAGTTAGCGGCATCTTCCATGGTTGGACGTTCCCCCAACATAGGCTCCTCTTTAGAACTAAAAATTAGTCTTTCTTTAGAAGAAAAAAACGACCTACTAAACCAACTAGCAAGTAGCTGACGAATTGATAAACGGCCGATTTTTGACTTAAGTTTTTTCAAACGAGACCAAAAACGGGAGCCTTGGTGGTCCCGTCTTTATTTCGACTTTTTTATTGCGAAGCCTAAACCCCGGGCGTGAGCCCGGGGAGTGTCATTGTGCCCGCTCGACGTACTCGCCGGTCTCGGTATTCACGACTACCCGCTCGCCCTGATCGACGAA
>JBDRRB010000047.1:0-15246 GCA_043825985.1 bacterium
CTGTTGATAAAGAAGCTCTATCTTTTCGCTCTGTCTGATAGCTTGCTCGACAAATTCTCTACTTCCTTTTGTGTATTCTAAGATAATGGTTGATATGAAGCCTACAAAAGCAAGACCAACTACGATTAGAACTCCAATTACCAATGTGTTTAAGGACCTTACCTTGTCATTAATTCCCGTATCATTTTGAGGGTTCCCGATTTCTTGGTCGGTTTTATTTACGGGTTCCATATTAGGCGAGTTTGTCTCTTTCTGGAACGTCTAGGACCTTTGCGAGGAACGTTCTTATCTCGCCTGTGTGTTTATTGATGAAAGCTTTTAGGATTACAGATCTGTTGAGGTTATTGATTATTCCTTTTCCGGTAAAGACTGCTGTCAGCATCGAATAGTATCCCTCCATTTCCTCCCACGGGTCATCACCCGCCGTTTCAGCACCATTTAGTCTCTTTAGTATCTGTTCTCTTGTGTTAACTAGAGGTAGGTCGCTCATATAAAGCTTCAAACTTTTACTTATACCTAGCCTCTTTAAGATACTACGCAGCATATTTACTTGTCAAAAGGGGATAATTACCAAAGAAAATGCCCACCCCACAATAGGGTAGGCGTTTTCTTCTGGCGGAGGGCGTGAAGATGGGGCCGTCGCGTCGGCCCGCCGGATGCGGGCCTCCTTGCCTGGGCGGCGTCCGTCCCTCGACGTCTCGGGCCGGCCGACACTCGGCCCCTCGCCGCTCGACGGCGGCTCGCGCCTCGCGTCCCGCCCGTTCTCGCCCCACTGCCATCACCCAAAAAGAAAATGCCCACCCCACAATAGGGTAGGCGTTTTCTTCTGGCGGAGGGCGTGGGGCTCGAACCCACAAGACCAGTTGGATGGTCACGGTTTAGCAAACCGGTGCCTTACCATTCGGCGCAGCCCTCCATGGGCCTGTTTGTTTCGGAATGAACGCGGACTTCTCGGCAGAGCCTCGGGCAAAAAACTGAAGGCCCTGAGCCAGGGCGCCTTTTGGCGCCCGTCAGCCGACTCGCGTCCCTGCGCCGGCTCGGGCCGCTCATTGCGGCCGACCCATTCGGCGCAGCCCTCCATGTCCACGGCCACTTTTGGCGTTGAAAGCTTATATGAACGCCGTGAGTTTGTGAAGGGGTCAAGCCCAAAAACCGCATAAATCGACCCTATCCTGGCCTTCCTCCCAAAAGCAGCGCCACCGAGCTCACTGTCCCGGCCCCGGACGACCTGAGCGTCCGGACGCACTCCCGAACGGTCGACCCGGTCGTAAATACGTCGTCGACCAGGACAACATCGCGTCCAGGCAGTTCGGACGCCTCCCGCCCCGGACGAAACATGCCAGACACGTTCTGTTCCCGCCGGGCGTCGGCCACGGTCCTGGCCTGTGCCCACCAGGACATGCGCCGGGACAGACCGTGCGGCAGCAAGTCCATCTCCAGCTCGACTGCCAAAGACCCGGCCAACGATTCGGCCTGGTTGAATCCGCGCCAGGCTCGATTGACCGGATGCATCGGCACCGGAACCGCGACCGGACACTCCGTCCCGGCCAGCACCGCCGCCGCCTGACGACCGACCGCCGCCGCAAGCAGACGCGACAGGGTCTCGCCGGCCTCATCGACCAACCCGTACTTATAGAGATGAAGAAGCCCGCGCATCACCGGATCGCCGTAGGAACCGACGGCGAAACCGCGCCCCCAGCCAGCTGCCGTGCACGACTTTCGGCTGCAGCTCGTCTGCCGCCGCAGCCGCCGGCCGCAGCTGAGACAAAAGAAAAGCCCCCGGGAAGGGGCATATCTCGACGATTCGCAGCGCGGACAGAGCAGGTGACCCTCGTGTCCGCAGGCCAGGCAGAAGTGAGGAAACAGGACGCGCCCAAACCGAACCGGCAGGCGCATCATCTCACGTCCTATCCCCCCTCCGACCATTCGACGGAATCCACCTTCCATAGCTCACCGACCATGACAAACCTCAAGTTCAGTTCCTGATAGTAGACCCTGGAGCCGGCCGCGGTGATCTCCTCACGCTGGGTGTTGACCCGAACGTCGGCCTCCCCGCCGGTCAAGTCGAACCGGTCGACCTCAGTCACGAGGGCGCGCGTGGTCACGCCGACATACTCCGGCGATGCCGCCGACTCTGACCTGGCCCGGGCCACATAGTCCGCCGTCACTGCGGCCATCGAGTCCGTCATGAGCGACTGCAGCTCCTCTAGGTTGCGGTAGTCGCCCTGGTTGGAGTAGCTGCCGTAGCGCTCGGCGAAGGCCGCCGCGATGCGCTTCAGGTTGGTCTGCTGGTCCGGCGCGGCCACCTCCTCCGGAGTGCGGACCGGTTCGGTCACCTGGGTCACGTCAAACTGAACGCCGCCGCTGGACGAATTAAAACCGCCGGACGGGGCATTGGCCGGAAAGTTTCCGGTGTTCACGACCGAAGGCGGCTGCTCGCCGCCGGAAAGCCACAGGAACAGCGCCAGCAGGATGATCACCAGCGCCAGCACCACCGCCCCGATAACCTTCTTTGTACGAGATGTCATGTTCTGTCAAATTAGGTGGCCGGTTCAAGCCTATATTTCCATGTCCTTGGGACCGTTGGACAGGCCGGCCGAGACCCCGGCCTCGATCGACGACTCGGCCGGACCGCCGGTCGCCTCCTCGTATTCCTTCTTGGCCCGCTCGATCTCCAGCAGCTGCTGGGGGTTGGTGGTGACGATCTGGTCCTCTGAATACGAAGCCACCACCTTGATCGCCGCATGCTTGTTGCCAGCGAAGAATATGCCCTCGCCGACGCCGCCCTCGAGCAGCAGGAACTTCTCCCCCTCGGTCAGCAGGAACGTCTTCTGGATGTTGTCGATGGCCGCCGGCGACTGGCGCAGCAGCATCTGCATGGCCGAGTTGGTGACGATCGCCTGCCCGTACTGGCTGCGCAGGAAGTCATTCACGTCCTGAGTAATGGTCGTCACGCCCAGGTAGTACTTTCGGCAGCGCTTGACCAGGGCGAAGATGAAGCGGGCGGAGTCCTCGTGCTGCATCAGCCACCAGGCCTCGTCGATGACCAGGATGCGCTTCTTGCGCTCGGAACGGACGACATTCCAGATGTAGTTGACGATGGCGTAGATGGCCAGCGGCCGCAGCTCGTCCTCCAGGTCGCGGACCGAGAACGTCACCAGCATGTTGCGGACCTGGACCGTGGTCGGTGAGTTGAACAGGCCGGCGAAAGTACCGTCGGTGAACTTCTTGAGCTTGACCACCAGGTCAGTTGTTCCCTCCATGCCCTCAAGAACGTCGACGAAGTCCTGGATGATCGGGGTCTCGACGGACGAGAGGTCGGAGTCGGGAGTGATGTCCTTCTTGGCGTAGGTCTCGAGCAGCGCCCGGTCAAGGATTGAGTCCTCCTGCGGAGTGACCTGACCGAGCATGATGCGCAGCAGTCCCTTGACCGTGATGACGCCGCTCCGGATGATGTCCTCGGTCGAAACCTCCTCGCCCACCGGACGCGGCAGGTCGAACGGGTTGATCTTGGCGTCCGAGGCCAGCGACACGTTGATGTAGGTGCCGCCGACCGCGTCGGACAGGTGCTTGTACTCCATCTCCGGGTCGATGACGATCACCTCGGTCCCGAGCATCAGCGAACGGAGAATCTCCAGCTTGACCGCGTACGACTTTCCGGCGCCGGAAGTGGCGAACACGACCAGGTTGGCGTTCTGCATCGAGAACCGGTCGAACAGGATCAGCGAGTTGTTGTGCCGGTTGATGCCGAACAGCACGCCGTTCTCGGAAGTCAGGTCGGCCGAGATGAACGGGAAGGACGATGCGATCGGCGACGAGTTCATGTTGAAGGTGATCATCAGCTCGTCGTTGCCGATCGGCAGCGTCGAGTTGAAGCCCTGCTCCGACTGGTAGAACACCCGCTTGGTGTAGATCAGCTTGCCGCCGAACATCGACTCCGCCTCGTCGGACAGGTGGTCCAGCTCGTCCTTGCTCTTGGCGTAGAGCGTCACGTAGAGCGCGAACTGGAAGAAATGCTCGATGCCCTGGGAAAGGTTATCGCGCAGTTCCTCGATGTCCTTGAGGGCCGTCTCGCGTATCGGATCGCGCGGTGCGCCCTTGTCGGCGTCGGAGATGATCTGGGCCTCGAGCGTTCCGACCTTCTTCTTCAGCTGCTTGAGTATGACCGCCGACTTCACCGGATAGAAGAACATCGACACGTCGAGCGTCGTGTTCATATTGATGATCGGCGCGAACCAGCCCAGCGAGATGTAGCGTGGATAGGACACGACGAAGATCGTCCGCACGAAAGTCTCGCCCAACATCAGGAAGCCCGGCTCGATCTTCATCCCGGCCGGGGCGACGATGTCCTTGATCGACACCACGCCGCGGCGGTAGACCCTCTCCTCCTCAAGGACCTCGCGCTCGCGGGCGACCTTCTCGCGCTCCTCGGCGGCCTTGACGCTCTCCTTGGCCGGACGCTTGTCCTGCCCCGGACCTCCGGCGGCCGCCCGCCCCAGTTGTTCCTGCTCAAAAGCCATCTGACTCGGGTTAGCCGGCTAGACCACCGCCGGATTTTCGGTCACCCCTATCTGGTCCAGCTCGTTCATCTTCTCGGTGTCCAGCAGCTCCGGGTTATAGGCGCGATAGTAGAGCTCGATCAGCTGCTGCGTGTTGAGCATGACCGCCTTCAGCCCCATGCTGCCCAAATTGCCGACAGTACTGTTGACGCGACTCATCAGCTCGCGCTGTCGCTGCCTGAAGCGGTCCTCGGCCAGCTTGACCGACAGGGCCGGCGTCAGTATCTCGGTCAGCCTGGTCCAGAAGTTCTTGCGCCGGTCGGACAGCGGATTGTAGGGCACGACGACGAAGAACTGCTTCTGCATGATCTGGCCGAGCTCGATCAGCTCTCCCACGAAGGCCCGATAGTCGGCGATCTGCATGCGCAGGAGGTCGTTCTGCTGTTCCTTCTCCGAGACCTTGAGCCGCTCCAGATAGTCCTCGATGTTGAGCCGCCGGGACTGGACGACGATCTGAATCGGGCTCTCGAGCGCGTTCATGAAGGATATGTACTGCTGGATGATGGCGTTCTGCTCGTCCTCCGACTTCAGCGCGAAATTTATGCTCGAAACCATGAGGACCGCGCGCAGGGTGCCGTCCTTCATGACCACGACGTCGTCCTTGATCTCGTTGAAGTCAAGGAAGTTCTTGGTCGGCGGACCGGACTTGGGTCCGGCCAGCTTCTTCGATTGCATGTCGTTCTCTGTCGCCATGTCAGGACTGGTCAGGGTTGTAGACGCCGCCGGTATTGACCACCAGCGTCAATTCGGAAAGCTTGGCGGTCGAGACCCGCTCCTTGACCATCCTCTTCGGAGGCGGCGGGGGCGGCGGCGCCGTGATGATCGCCTTCAGGTCGGCGTCGGAAAGGGTCTTGTCCCACACGCGCAGCCGCGGCTTCCTGAACGTCTGAATCAGGTTCAGCAGGAAGAAATGGAACGGCTGGCCGTTCACCTTCAGAAAAGCCAAAACTCCGCCGATAGCCACCTGCAGCACGGCCAGCAGCACGAACAGCGCGAAGTCGGCCAGCTTAAAGGTGACGAACATGATCCCGCACGTGACCAGCATGATCAAAAACTGCCGTATGGTCAGCGGTCCGAAGATCTTGTCCTCGACATCAATGAATTGCGGTACGGTGAACTTCATTTTCTCTCGAGAACACCAGTCAGCAGAACTGACCGTGCGTTAAATATACCACAACCGAACAGTCGCATGCAGCGGCCAACGGCCGAACGCATGCCCGACGGCGACGAAACCGCGACCGCATCACGGATCAGAATCTCAACCCGCGGTTCAGCTTCATCAGTGCGTCGAATTCCGGCTTGGTGAGTGCCTCGCCGTCCTTCGCCATCGCGGTCAGCACCTCCTCGACCGGAGTGCCCTCCAGGCTGCGACGCAGGGTCTCCAGATAGAGCCGGTTGACGGCCGAATCGCGCCAGGCCCTCACGCCGGCGGTCTTGTCAGCAAACGACTCGTCCTTGAGCAGGTCCACCTTGTCGCGAATCTTCAGTGCCGCCTCAGACGGATCGCGGGACAGGCGACGAAAGTCCTGTAGGGTCAGCGAGGCGAGCTCCTCGACCGGTCCGGTCAGGCGCCGCGGGGCGCGGGCCACGTCAGACACGACCGGCCTGGAGACGACGGCGGACGATGGTCGGATACCGGCGGGCCGCACCGACTGGACCTTCACGGCCGGCGACGAGAACATCGGCTTTGACTCCCTGGCGACAACCACCGACTGGCGGATCGATCCGACCTCGACCGGACGGACGCCCGATCCGCCCGCAGGCAGCACCGGACGAGAAACCTCCTCCCCCACCGCACCGGACGGGCGGACATCCGAAATCGGACTCTCGCCGTTGGCCAACGGAAGGTTGGGCGGAGGCGGAGTGGTGGTGGCGGACGGCGCTTCAGGCGCGTCCCCGAACAGGTCACGGAAGGTCTCGGCCACGGCTGCGTCGTCATGGCGCGACGCATCACCCTGGACAGAACCGCTGCCTTGCCTCGAGCCGGAGACGACCGGCACGACCTTCGGACCGACCTGGGGGCGTGGTTTGGCCGGACTGGCCAACGGCGGCGGCTCCGTCGGAACCGATCCGGTCCGCGGAGAAGAGTCGCTGCCGGTCAGAAGCGTAAAGCGCCGGTCCAGTTCCGAACGTTCGGCGGACGACCGCCGTTCCTCCTCCTTGAGCTGACGGTCGGCCCGCTCGGAGACGAAACGCCTCTTTTCCTGTTCGGTCCGAGAACGCAACCCAATCATGAACTCCTCTCGCCGGTCGGCGAGCAGCCCCATTGATGCCTCAGCCTGACTTTCGGTCATGCCCAACCCGCCGCTCGTGACCGACATGGAAAACTTCGACCTGGTCTCCAGATCGTCACGCAGGTCCTTGAAGAAGGCCTCGGCGGCCAGGAAGAAACGCTTGCGCAAGGTCTCGTCGGACAGGTTGAACCCGCTGGCTTTTTCGACTTCGGACGCCAGCTCGTCGAGACGGTCGGACATTTCAGACCGGACCGGAGAACCGGGAGGGACCGAACCAATCCTGTTGCCGGAAGAGGCGGCGACGCTCGGTTCGCCGTTCTGTACCGCTGAAGGTGCAGATTTAGATTCCGCTCGAACCGGAAGCGGAGACGACTTTGGTTTGGCCGGCACGGACGGAGGCTTCGGAGACGGCGCGGACGGAAGAGAGGCCGTCGAGCGCACGTTGGCAGCAGGAGAAGGCTGGTTCTTCGCAGGATCAACGACCCGTTCAGCGACCCGTTTCGCGGCAGCCGGCTTCTTGGCTGCAGGACGCGCCGAAGGTGCAACAGTCGATTTCTCGGCCTGAACTGCAGCTGAAGTAGACGATGGCTTGGCAGCTGCCGCTGGCCGACGGACCGGTGCCTTCGGTTGTGACGGAACGGTAGGCGAAACAGAAACTGACGGTACAGCCGTCGAAGCTTGGACGTCGGAGGAGACATTTTCAGTGACGGACGGAGCAATGGCGGAAGCGGCGGACGATGCGACAGCCGAAACGTCAGAGGTAACGGCGTCGACAGCGGCGGAGGCTACGGGCGACACTGCCGATTGCACGGCGACAGCCGGCCCCGAAGAGATCGACATGTCGGGCGACGGCCTCAAGTCGGCCGGCGTCGGCGAGGCAACCGACCGGTCGGGTGCCGACCTGTCGCTGCCCGGAACGGCCGGAGAGGAATCGCTGTCGGAATCGACAAGCAGGCCACCCCTCATGAGTCGCCTCTGTCCACCGATCACGACGGGTATGTCGTCGTCCAGCCCGTCGTCAAGCATGAATTCCTCCTGGTCGTCGGCCATATGGAGGCCGTCCCACCTCTCGGGAACGGACCCCAGACGGTCGCCGACCACGACGTACCGACCCGTCTAGGCGAGCGGATCGGTCCAGACGAACTTTCCGGTATCCAGATCGAAGGCCACCAGCCCGGAGAACTCGGCGTGACCGGACTTCTTGAGCACGTTCGTCACCCTCAGGGCATAGCGCGCGGCATCCTCGTCGCTCAGTCCGGCCACTCCCCTGAGCACCAGCTGCAGGAAGGCGTTGACTGCCTTGGGTCCGGTCGGCTCGGTCCTGACCAGCGGCAGGTACTTGATGCCCTGTCCGCCGCGTTCCTCCAGGTATGACCTGACGGCCTGTCCGAACCGCAGGTCGCCGGACAGCGTCTCGAGCAGCAGTCCCCGACGGACAAACAGGATGAGAGCCGCAACAGCATCCCACTGGTCGACTTCGGTGCCAGCCTGACCGTAGACGATGTCATGCAGACGTTCCTTTATCCGGTCGGCACTCCCCTCGGTCCCCTGCTCCAGCCGACTGACGGCGGCGGCCAGCGACTCCCGTTCCTCCGGCGAACCGGCCAACCGGCGCCTGATCTCTTCCGGCGAGTAGGCGGTTTCGGTCGCGGCAGCGGCAGAAAAGGCAGCGGCTTCGGTTGAGCTCCCTTCTGCGGGCAGCGACTCGACGTACCGGGTAAGGCGCATCTCCTGCTCGGCCAGCGACATGATCCGGTCCGCCTCGTCGAGGTCCATCTCCAGGCCGCCGGTCTTGATCGGCTTGATCAGGACCGCGACCGCGTCCGACTTGCTGCGCACGCCGCGCAGCCGCGACTCGATGATGCCGACCAGCCGACGCATCGACGCGTCGTCCAGGCCCTTCAGCTGAGCCAGCTCGACGATCTCGCCGGCCGCCTGCGCATAGGCCATGACCCGATTCCCGATCTCCTCGGACGGATATTCGCCCGGCACCCCGCCGATCGACTCCAGCAGCCCGACCACGTCACCGAGATAGGAACGCGCCGGCATGAAGATTCGCCCCACCGTCTCACGGACCAGATCCTTGGCGCGCGGCTTTTCCTTCTCGTCCCAGGGCAGGTTGGTCCAGAGCTCGTCTGGATAGTCGGTCAGGTCGACGTCACCGAAGAACACCTCCAGTTCCGTGAACAGGGCCGTGCTGCGGTCCTCCGGCGAAAGCTTCAGGCGATCGTAGATGGCGACACGATTCTTGCTGATGTCAGGCGAGAGCAGATATGCCTGAACCGCCTCCGGCAGGGTCGAAAGCATCTCGAAGAAGGTGTAACCGACATCGTCATCCTGCATGTCACTGCTTTCAGCCTGGACAGGTCCGGCCGTACCGGACTGAGCAGCCTGAGGAACCGAACCGCCCGCACCTACCGGCTGGCCGGAAATTGACGTCGCCTTCTGTTTTTCTGGTACGTCTGCCATAAGAAACCGTTAGTACAGCATGCGTCGAGCAGCCCGAGCCCGAGCCGCAATGGAGCGTCCGCGCCTCCCGACCGTTCTGTCTATTACGTCTCTCGCCTTATCGACGGCAGCCTCAGCTTCGGCCCTAATCTGGTCCTTGTCCAGGTCGACCACCACGTCCACGGCCCCCATCAGCGCATCCGTCCCCCGGTCATAACCCCTGGCGACCGCAGTCTTACCTTTTTGATACCCGCCGGCGACCGCTGCCGCTCCTCTGCCGATCGAGGCCCCGGCCCGGTTCTTGAAGGTCATACCCTGCAGGCTGGCGGCAAGGGTTCCGCCGCTGTTGACTTCGGCAAGGATCCGCTCGGCATTAGCCTTTGCGTTGACCAGATTCTGGTCAGCTCCCGGACCGACCAAGACCGCCTTCTGGGAAATCTTCTCCAGGGCGGCCATCAAAACCGCAACCTGGGCATGATTGTTGCCCTCGGCCATCCTCTGCAAGCCGGCCGAGGAAATCTTGCTGGCGGCAAGCAGGGCCACGTCGTTGTCGCCGCCGTTCCTGGTCAGCACTTCCGGCGGAATCTTGGCGATACGTTCCGAAGCCGGCCCGCTCTGCATCCACTTGTTCAGGCTATCCCGACCGGACTGATCGGCGAAATTGCCGGCCGCATCAACCGGAAACACCGACTCGAACTTGCCGCCCGCCGCCAGATACTTGTCGTTGTTTCCGGCTGACAGCAACGCTCCCCTGACCGCATCGCCGATCTCCTTGGGCAGCCGCTTGATCTCGTCGCCAGTCAGGGCATTGCCGACGTTGGCGGAGAGCTGAGCATCGGACTTAAAGACTTCGGCATCGATTGTTCCGATATTCGCCGTGCCCAAACCCCTGATCGCACTGGCATCGGGACTGGTCCTTATCTGGGCGGACTTCTCGGAATCGCTCAGATACTCGAAATTCTTGGAACGCAATCCCTGCTGTGCCTCACGTATAATCTCCAACCTTCTCTTATTTTCGTCCGGATCAGAGGAATCGAGGCCCTCAAACTCTTTTCTCAAGCCCATTCGTCTCTTGTTTTCCGCATCACTCAAATTGGCATCACGATTGAGTCCGAGGCCGTTGAGCATGGCCTTAGCCTGCTCGTCACTCATGTTGTTGTATCCGTTGTTCAGAGCCGCCGCCCGGGCCCTCATCATGGCCTGAGGAGTGTATTCCTTGGAGTTAGCCTCGACCAAACTCGAAGCCGACTTGTTGGCCCAGGCCTTGTTGAACTTTCCGATCTGTGTCTTTCTTTCTTCTCCGGTCGAATTCGGATCGACGATAAACCGGGAGTTCTTCTTCGCGAACTCGTCGAAATCCTTCTCCATGCTGCCGTCGTAGGTAGCATCGCCCAGACGCTTAGCGTCCTTACGCAGCGCATGGAACTGCGAGACGTTCATCTTCTTGCTGATGTCGTCGTCCGGGTCCTGCGCCCTCTTCAGGTACTCCTTGATGGCAGCCTTCTTCTTGGATCGAGCGGAATTGGTCAAAGCCGGCATCTTCATGTTCTGCTCCAGCTCCCGTTCGGTCATCATGCCAGCATTCTCGGAGTCGGTAGCGTTCTTGCTGGCAATAGTCTTGCGCTGTTCAGCCGCCTTGCTGCGAAAATAGGCACCGCCGATCGGCGAAAAGCGGCCCAACCCGGTGTAGACCCTCTCCTTCGACTTATCGACCGCCTGCTCGGCACCCGAAACCTTGTAGGTCGTCCGGCCGGCCCACTTGGTCACGCCCTTCGCGACCTTGCCCGCGCCGCGCAGGACGCTCTGGCCGTAGCCGACCGCAGTGCCGCTCATGGACTTGGCCATGCTGACCCCTCCCAGGAGCATGCCGATCGAGATGATGAACTTCTGGATAGTCCCGGCCACGTCGTGCTGGGTGAACGACGAGGCGGCCGTCCCGCCCAGGGTGTCGGTCGTGGCCGTAGCGCCGGCAAAGACCTGCCCGCCGGCGTCGTTGACGCTGATCAGGGCCAACCACAGGAAAAACGCCAGGAGCGGTCCGACCGCCACCTGCTCGTTGAACATGTCCCACCACTTGCCGTAGAAGCTGCTGGCCTTCTTGACCGGCGCCGCACTGGCCATGAAGGCCAACGGCGACAGCACGACCAGCAGCCACAGGTAGACGATGCGCACCACCAGCACGGCGATCATGATCACCACCACGCCGGAAGCTATAATCACCAGGATCAACGCCAAGATGAGCGACAGGGTGACGCCCCACAGCAGGTCCTCGGTCTCTCCGGGGTTCTGGTTCGGGTCGACCTGCAGCAGGTTGGCCAGTCCGAACGAGTTGATGAAGTTGCCGCCGGCCGCATCCTTGAATCCGTTGACGAAGGTCAGCATCACGACCTGCGAAAAGTCGATGATCAGCCCGCAGATGGTCCGCGAGAAGTTGACCGCGACCGCCATGATCACGAGACGCGGCAGGGTGCTCGAGTAGTGATAGTTGGAGAAGCCCAGGATGGTGCCGAAGGCGATCAGGAGCAGCGCCACGATGAAGAACATGTTGGCGATGTCGCGCACGATCACCCAGCCGGACGCCACGGCCGTCGAGTCGACGAAACCGTTGTACCGGGCGATCCAGATCAGCGCGCCGATCAGGAGCAGCAGCAGCTGGCCAACCACGCTCACCAGGACATGGAACAGCTTGGCGACGATCAGCAGCACCTGCTGGCCGATCTCCGTGGCTCCGACTCCGGTCGGCAGCATCGTCACTCCGATGACGGCAATTACGGCGACGATCAGCCAGGCGTGACGGCCAAAAAAACCGTTCCGACGGAATAGGCCGGCCGGCAGGACGGACTTGATTTCGGGCAGTTCACCTTTGGCTTCCTCCATGTTGCCTGGCGTCGATGCCGCGGCATCAGGCCGACGGCGCGACGATGAGACTTTACGGATACAAGATAGCACGTTTACCGGAACGGATAAAGCTGAATCGAACTGCCGAGCGGCGGTCGAGCGAGACCGTCGCAGCGAAAGAAAACAGCAACAAAAAATCCGCCTGGTCTGCGCGGGCGGATACTGAGATTCCGAATTTTATATCTGGCCACGACCCGCTGCTCGCCGAACTGCGTCAAGCCCGGAGCAGGGCCGGACGTTAGCCCTTCGTCTTTAGGAACCCGAAGATGCGAGAAAAGAAAACAGGGGGTGGCTGCTCAGACGAGCTGCCACCCCCTAGAGTTGGCGGGGCGGTCTTATCCCCCGTTGCTGACGGTGAGGTGGGCTCCGACATCAGTCACCCCCGATGTGGGATTGCTGATTACCGGCGGGAAGCAGGGTGCCTCCGCCATCGCCCGAGAGTTCGATCCTCAAGCTCCCTCCGTCCTCGTACCCCCACGGGGTATGACCATAGTAGATGTACCCCATGTCGGTGGGGCACATCCCGGCCAACGAGGAGCGGTCGCCGTAAGGCTGGGCCCAGTTCCCCTCGGCGCAGGGGTCCTGGTAGTAGTGGTCCCCACAGACCAGATTGCCGTCCTCGTCCTCCGACGAAGACAGCGGGCGATACCCTAAGACGAAAACGGTGAATGAGGGCAGCACCGTGTCGACCTCCATCCAGCCGTCACCGTCGTCGTCCCTGGCGACGATCGGGGTGGGCTCGGCGTGCGGCCCCTCCCAGGCCAGGCCGCACACCTCGGCGCAGAATATGCCTTCCCGACCGGACACCAAGTAGTCGGGGTTGGCATTGAAGGCCAGGACGACATGCATGCCGTCGTCCTGCATCTCGCTCGAGAGGACCCACATCGGTCCGGGTTCGCAGCCGGAGTCCTCGTCGCAGGCGTCGCCGATCCCGTCGCCGTCGGCGTCGTACTGCCGCCCGCCCGGTCCGGGTGGGTTGCGCAGGCCGGGGCAGTTGTCGTCCGCTTCGGGCACCCCGTCCCTGTCGGGGTCGCCGCACTCCGGGTCGCCCTCGACAACCCCGCCGCAGGTCGGCGGGGGCGGGTCCGCCGGACCGCAGTGGGCAGCCAGGCAGGACAGCAGCAGGGCGGACAGCCTAAGGGAACTCGATCCACGCATTTTCATCTGTCACCTCCTCCGGGCCAGCGCCCGGTTTCCTGAACCCGGTCCATCGTTGCGGACCAGCGACCGGCGTACCACGCCGGGCGGCCCGCGTCAAGCCCGGGGCAGGGCCGGACGTTGGCCCTTCTTCTTTAGGAACCCGAAGATGCGAGAAAAGAAAACGGGGGCGGCTGCTCAGACGAGCTGCCACCCCCTAGAGCTGGCGGGACGGTCACGGTCTCATCCCCTGAGGTCGCGGAGGGTTCCGGCATCAGTCACCCCCGACGGTCGGAGGACGCTGGTTGCCGGCGGGGATAGCATCACCATCATACGAAATTTCAATGGCCAATCTCCAACCATTGCTATCGCTGTGGTTTACATATCCCACTCCATCGGAGCACATTCCGGCCAGCAAGGCCGGATCGCCGTAAGGCTGGTCCCAGTTCCCCTCGGCGCATGGGTCCTGGTAGTAGGGCTGGCAGTCCTCGCCGAGCGGACGGTAGACGATAGGATAAGTGGCGGATGACCCTAAGATAACTTCCACGTCCATCCACCCATCATTTTCGTCATCCACGGCAATGACCGGAATTGGCTCTAAATGAGCCCCTCCCCAAGCCAACCCGCAGAGCTCGACACACCGAACTCCCTCCAAGTGAGAGATGAGGTAGTCCGGATTGCTGTTAAACTGCAGCCGGACATGAACCCCATCCTCCGACAGCTCGCTGGAGACGATGCGCATCGGGCCCGGCTCGCAGCCGGAGTCCTCGTCGCAGGCGTCGCCGATCCCGTCGTCGTCCGAATCCACCTGAAACCCGGAGCTGTTGGCCGGATTGGCGATGTCCGGGCAGTTGTCGTTGGCGTTCGGCACGCCGTCGCCGTCGTCGTCGGCACATTCCCAGGTGTCGGCCTTACCTGGGTCAGCACAATCGACCGGCGGGTTGGTCCCGCCGTCGTCGCAGGCCACGCAAAGCGCGGCCGCCGCCATCAAGGCGGCCAAGAAGATGTGTCTCATCTCGTCCTCCTTGGGCCAGCTTTCGCGGCCCAACAACTCCTCTTTGTCGAGGTCCTTAGGCCCCACCGTGGAGCCCTCGAGTCGTGCGGCCCCTCCGGACCAACCGTCTCCAATGCTCCAGGCTGGCTAAATCCTGACTAAGCAGTACCACGAGAAACGATTGTTGTCAAGATTTGAGCGGACATTGGGACCGATATGGTGTCAATCCCGGAACTGCAGGAGGACAGCGAAAAACATCCAAAAATCAACGTAACTGACCCTAAATTCCGGCCCATCATTCGTCCTGTGAGTCACCATGAGACAGGCCGGGCCGGGATGGCACCGACTACCCCCGCAATGAACAACGGGATTGCCGCGGTCGGCCCACGGCCTCCCTCGCAATGACAGTGATCGTGGATAAGGTCGAACAAACAAACAAACAAACAAAACGCCGGACGTCCGTTCATAGGATCGTCCGGCGTTCTGACTGACCGGTCGGTGGTTAAACCTAGACTAGTAGACCAACGATGCTCGTCTATCATGGACAGACACCGGGGCAAACCTTGATCACGCCCTGATAGGCAGTGTAGGGGGCGAGATAAGAATCAGCGATGGCCGGTATGACGTATCGACGGTCATCGGCGGACAAAATCTTGCATTCGTTGTCGTTGTCGCTATCCGTGGGGCCGGTCAGGGTCTCGGCCAGGTAATTGGTAGTGGCCGAATTGAAGCACAGGTTGCCGTCCAGGCGCCCGCGATATTCGTCAGGATCAGGACCGACAAAGGTATTGGGACAACTCCCGTTGCAGACGCCCCAGTTGTCCAGCACCTGCACCCGCGGCTTGAAGTTGCAGCAGCCTTCGTCATCCACGCATGGGTACTGACTGCCGCGAGGAATGACCTGACTGCATCTCGGCAGCGAAGCGGCGACGGCCTCGGTGCAGACGTAGGTCTTCTTGAAGCTCATGAAGGAGGA
>JBDRRB010000048.1:0-4290 GCA_043825985.1 bacterium
GCTGACGTTCGCCGTGAGCACCAGGTCGCCGCCCATGCCGCAGTTGTCGACAGCGAACTCGACCTGCGGCTCCAGAAACCCGAACTCGGATCGGCCGATGTCCTCCCGAAAGACAGCCGCGCAGATCCCGGCGATCTGCTCCGCCGCATCCTCGGGCAGCCGATGGCCATGCCGCCGCTCGGCCGCCCGGGACCAGCGCCAGCCGTAGGTTGCCAAGGTGTTGAGCGCGGCCAGGGCAACCACGCTCCGAATCTGGGCCGCCCCGTCGCCGCGACAGCCGGCCAGCGCATAGAGTCCCAGCTCGTACCCCTCGTCGTAGGTCAACGGTACGTTCTGGTAGGCATGGTCCTTCAGAAAATGCTTGATCCTCATGGTCTCTCCTCTTGCCTGAAGTGAAAGAACTACTCGACACTTTCCGTTCGTGCCGACGGCCAGAGACCTGAACCAGGCATCCGCCCGCCGACACAAACAAAAATCCCCGCAAAGTTCGGGGGTTCAGTCGGTGACGACGGCCTTTCGGCTAGGCTAAACCGGAACTTTACGCTTGAAGGCAAAGTTCCACCACCAGGCCTGATGCAGATTATTCTGTCGGCTAGTCATAGAATTCATTCGTACTTCAAACCTAGCAATGTCGGCCGGAGACAGTCAAGTCAGGAGGGGTAAAGCACTAGCCGCAAACAAATGACATCCTCCCCGGACTAAAGTCCGGGGTTTCCTTTTCGTTCTCGTTCGAACGCGAAGCCGGGCTGCGGCCGGGGCTTCGCGTTCTCGCGAGGGCAGCTTGCCGCGCCCGCGTGGCGCGGCAAGGGCGGACACATTCATCCCCGCACTCCGGCGGCTACAAAGACCGAGGGACGCCGCCTGCGTGCGGGGTTTCCTATGGGATCAAAAAATGGGGACAGGCTGACTGCGCATAGCCTGTCCCCATTAACGGGGCTCATATGGGGGCAATCTCAAATCAACCCGGGTTTTGCAACAACAAAATCTGTCCAATTACCCCCGATTCGGCTACACTGCCAGTGAAGAAATGACCGACTAACCGGCGAAAAATGCAGTCAGAAACGGACCAAATCGAGCACAAGCACGTCCTGGCGCCGGAGCTCAAGCCGGACGAGGGACGGATCGACAACGCCCTCCGCCCGAAGCGGCTGGAGGAGTTCGTCGGCCAGCCGAAGCTGCGCGACAACCTGAGCATCTTCATCGAGGCCGCCCGGAAGCGCGGCGAGCCGGTCGAGCACGTGCTGCTCTACGGACAGCCCGGCCTGGGCAAGACCACGCTCGCCCACATCATCGCCGGCGAGGTCGGCTCGAACATCCGCACCACCTCCGGCCCGGCCCTGGAGCGCGTCGGCGACATCGCCGCCATCCTGACCAACCTCGAACCGAACGACGTGCTGTTCGTCGACGAGATCCACCGGATGAACAAGGTGATCGAGGAGGTGCTGTACCCGGCCATGGAAGACTTCGCCCTGGACATCGTGATCGGCAAGGGCCCGTCGGCCCGCACGGTCCGCCTGGACCTGCCGCCGTTCACCCTGATCGGCGCCACCACCCGGCTGTCGCTCATCTCCAGCCCGCTCCGCGACCGCTTCGGCGCCACGCACAAGCTCGAGTTCTATGCGCCGGACGAGCTGACTTCGATCGTCACCCGAAGCGCCGGACTATTGGAGACGGACATCACGCCCGAGGCGGCGCTGGCCATCGCCAGCCGCTCCCGCGGCACGCCGCGGATCGCCAACCGACTGCTCAGGCGGGTCCGCGACTTCGCCGAGGTGAAGGCCGACGGCAGGATCGACGAGGCGCTGGCGCTCGAGGCGCTGCGCCAGCTGGAGATCGACGACCAGGGACTCGACCTGTCCGACCGCACAATCCTATCGGCGATCATCGAGAAGTTCAGCGGCGGTCCGGTCGGCCTGCAGACCCTGTCGGCGGCCGTGGCCGAGGAGACGGAAACCATCGAGACCGTCCACGAGCCATACCTGATCCAGCTCGGCCTGATCCAGAAGACGCCCCGCGGACGACAGGCCACCGCCCGCGCCTACGCTCACCTGGGACTGCCGCAGCCGGCCGGTTCCGGCCATCCGCAGCTTCAATTCACCGCATAATCAAAGGCAATTATCTCTCGGCACCAAGTAAAACGGTTATGTCATTCCCGCGAGGGCGGGAATCCACGATCTTCCGGCGGTTACTTGTGATGAGGGTAAAAACACCTAACCAAATATGTCTTTCCCTCTAGCCCTGCTGCTAATTCCCTACGCGATCGCCGTTGCCATCTTCGTCGTGGTCGCCCTGCTCAACGCCCATCACCTGATCCACTACGGCGCGGCCAACCGGACGAGCTTCCTGTTCACCCTGGCGTTCCTGGCCGGAACGGCCGCGATCGGGTTCCTGACCTACCAGCTGCTGATCGACGTCGACTGGCAGGTGCCGATATCCGTCTCGCTGTCCTCGGGCGGCACGGAAATGCTCCCCTACTAGAGCCATATGAACATTGAAGAGCTGATACACCAGAAGCCGAACGAGAAAGTCATCTTCTACCTGCGCCGGCATCCGATAGTCTTCATCGGCGGGATGCTGTTCATCGTCGCCATGATGCTGGTGCCGATCGGGGCCTGGGCGCTGATCGAGTACAACTGGCCGGAACTGCTGACCGGCGAGCTGAGCCGGCCGTCGCTGGTGCTGCTCGGAAGCGCCTACTACCTCTGGTCCTGGATGTTCCTGTTCGCGCACTTCGTCGACTACTACCTCGACGCCTGGGTGATCACGAGCGACCGCATCCTGAACATCGAGCAGGAGGGACTGTTCAACCGGACCGTCTCCGAGCTGGACCTGTCGAACGTGCAGGACGTGACATCGGAGGTGCGCGGCATTCTGGCCTTCTTCTTCGGCTACGGCGACGTCTACATCCAGACCGCGGCCGAGCGCGAACGGTTCATCTTCGAGCAGGTCTACGGTCCGGACGAGATCCGCAAGCGCCTGCTGATACTGGTCGCCGAGGACCGCAAGCGGCAGAACTCGGAGACGGCCTAACCTTGTTGGAATAGAAAACCGCCGGCCCAATGCCGGAGGTTTTTGGTTTGAGAAATCGTAGATCCCCGCCTGCGCGGGGATGACATAATTTGTGTCATTGCGAGCGAACGGAGTGAGCGCGGCAATCCCGACCGTGTAACAGACGACGAGATTGCCACCCACCTTCGCTAAAGCTTCGGCGGGCAGGCGGTCGGTCACTGCGTTCCCTCCCTCGCAATGACAGCTGGATGGATAGGTCGATCCGATCCTTCCGCAGCGCATGCCGGACGGCGGCAATCTCGGAGGTCCGCGCGTTCGGTCTCCCGGCCGAGGCCGGGAGGCGCAGACCGAGAGTTAGGCCGGCCCGTCCGGCCTGAGGGCAAGAAGGCAGTCAGCAGGACTAGAGTGCAGTTCGTCCGACTCAATAACTACCACTCACCACCGGTAACTGCCCCAGGCCCACTCGGCCGCCGTCCGGGCGTCACGAAACAGGTTGGCCGACGAATCGGCGCCGAGCACCACGACCAGGACCGGGCGGTCGCGGCCGTCCTTCATGCTGACCACCAGGTTCCATCTGGACTCGATCAGGTATCCGGTCTTGCCGCCGAGGACGATCAGTCCATTGTTCGGATCGGTCAGCAGTTGATTGGTGTTGGTGAGCGTGTGCAGCTCGGTCCCGGCCTGGAACGAGTACTTGGCGGTCGAGCAGACCCGACGCAGCGGCTCGCGGTCCCAGGCCTCGAGCGCCAGCGCGGCCAGCTCGCGCGCCGTGGACACGTTCTGCACCTCCAGTCCGGACGGGTCGGCGAACGAAGTGTTGGCCAAGCCGAACTCCCCTGCCTCGTCGTTCATCATCTCGACGAACCGATCCATATCACCGCCGCCAACGATACGTCCGATGGCATGGGCGGCGTTGTTGGCCGAACCGACCAGCATCGAATACATCAGGTCGGCGAAAGTCATCGACGTTCCGACCGGAACGCGCAGTCGGGCACCGCCGATCTCGTCGGCCCCCAGCAGTGACCGCCGCGAGCCGAAGTCGATTCCGCGGTCGACAGCCAGGATGCCGGTCATGAGCTTGGTGATCGAGGCCACCGGATGCAGCCGGTCGGCATCATCGGCCAGAAGGACCTTCCTGGTCGGTAGGTCGATGACGAAGACGGACGAGGCCGTGACCAGCGACGGGCGGAAATCGGCCGAACCGCTGATCCTGACCGGCGCCGGGGAAACGTTGCGCAAGTCGAGCGCCCGCGGGCTGGAGGCGACGTTCGCCTGTCCGCC
>JBDRRB010000049.1:0-14647 GCA_043825985.1 bacterium
GAAACTCCTCGTTCCGCTCGACGATCCGCCGCATCCGCTTCTCGATCTTGTTCAGGTCCTGGGGCGTAACCGAAGCCGGCAGCTCGATATCGTAGTAGAAACCGTTCTCGATCACCGGCCCGACGCCGAACTTGGCCTCCGGGTACAGCTCCTGGACGGCCGCGGCCAGGACATGGGCCGTGGAGTGCCGCATCTCATCGACCGGACTGAAATCTGTTGGCTTTACTGCTCCCATATTTTTTGGCTTATTTGACGCATTTGAGCGTACCACTGGCGATCGGATTACGGCAAGCTGTTGTCTGGCTTTTAAATAAAGCCTAAAAAAGATACGATTTGTTTAAGTTTAAATATCTTTTAAAGAAGACTGGGTATGAAAGGAGAAAATCCTGGAAGCAGACCGGCTGGGGCGGGAATATTCGACGAAAAATCGATCAAAGCCATGCAAAAAATAATGGCTGGAACTTCGCCGGAAGATAAGGCCCGCGCCGAAGCTGCGGAAAAGGAGAGGGGCCTGACCGATGCTGCAAAAGACAAAATACTGAAAGCTTTTGGAGATAATGGCTCGCTCGAGCTGACGGCGGAGGAGCTGCAGGCACTCATGAAGTCAGTCCCCGATCTGGAGGCAGACCTGAGAAGAAACCGTAGCTGATCGAGGAAACGAAACTCGTTCGGCATTCAGCCGGCCGTGCAAGCGGTCGGCTTTCGATTGCAGAAAATCCGACCTGACGGACCGTCGGCTAGCCGTAAACGACGGCAGGTAGGCGAAATATCAGATTTTGCTCTACAATGAACGGAGACTGAACAGACGCTAACCTAAAAACATGGGAAACCGCCTAAACGAAACCATGGCCGGCTTCCGGGAGTTACCGGACGAAACAGGTCAGGCAGACCAACAGCCACAGCCGGATTCGGAAAAGATGCGGCAGGCTAAGGAGGCAATGAAGAACTCAACCATCGACCTTGACCTCAACACCGGCTTGCCGGACACAAATGCGCTTGAGGCCCTGATGAAAAAGATGGAACTCAACGAGGACGAACGGGCGGAATTTTGGGACTGGGCGGAACAGGAAGCCAACCGAACGGCGGAGACGATGCGGCAACTGGCCGAACAGGCGCAGGCCGCCAGCCGTGAGCAAAAAGAACGGCCACGGAAGATGCAGGAAGCCAGAAAAACGATAGAGACCATGCCGGCACCGACCGATACGGCACCGGACGAATGGGACGGCGGCAAATTCAATGTCCAGTTCAGGGAAGCCCTGGACCCGGAAACCTTCAATCGTATGGAGGCCGAGCTCGCGGCCAACCGCGAGCCGCGGCCGGAACCGCCGCTGGCCAAGAGGTCCGGACTGATCGGACGAGTAAAAGGATGGTTCGGTCGTTAGCCCGAAAAGACAGGCCGAACCAGACCGGGTCGGCTTTTTGTTTCCGGAGACCGGACTGCGGACGAAAGGCTGTCCCGCCCCAACCGCATCACAAGCCGTGGATGCCCGCCCTCATGAGAACGACACGGCAGCTGCGCCTGTCACAGAAGGACAATCGCCAACAAAAAAACGGCCCGCGAGGCCGCAGCCGAACACCGCCGACCGCTTCCGGTCACCTGACCTCGATCCTGATGTGCTCGGCCACGTTGGGCAGCCGGCTGACCCAGAACGGACTCAGCTTGACCGAGGCTGAGGAGACGCCGTCGAGGGACTCCAGGTACTGAACCGCCGCGTCGGCGGTTATCCCGACCAGCTTCTCCGGGTCCAGGCCGGCCGCGTCGGCCGACAGGACCGAAGTCCCGCGGGCCGCCACGCGCACGTTGGCCCGCCGGCCGATCAGGTCGATCTTCTCTATCTCCATGCCGTCGGTGTCGGCGCTGACCGACGAGATCTCCCGGCCGAAGGACAGCCGCGACGCCAGCATCCGGCGGACGGCGGAATCGAACGCCGCTCGGCCGAAGAACACCGCCCGACCGCGGATCGTCGCCGTCACCTCGAAGCTGTCGGCCTCGTCCCCCACTTCCCGGTCAGCCGACTGGTCGACCGTCTCGAACGTCAGCAGTTCGCCGTCGAAGCCCGAACCGTCGTCCGACGCCCGCCGACGGAGCTCGTCCCGCAGCTCGGACCGCAGCCGGTCGGCCAGTCGGTCCTGGGCCCTGGCCAATTCCTCCTCGGTCAGGACCTTCATCTCCTGATGCCCGCCGACCAGCGTTCCGACCGTCTCGACCGTGAAACGACGGCGCGTGTCCTCGTTCAGTCCGGGAATAGTGAAGGTCGTCTCCCCGACGCTGCCGCCCGGCTCGTCGGCCGCGACCAGCCCCTCGACCGACCCGAAGGCCGGCACGACGACGGTCTCCTGAAGACGGAACAGGACCCCGTCCGGAGTCAGGAGCCGCGTCGAGGCCACCAGGGTCTGCGAACGGGACAGCTCGCTCGTGATGCGCACCCGCCCCTCGGCCCGGGTCTCGACCGGTACGGCATGGTCGATCGGCACCGTCTCGGACGACGTCCGCGCCAGCTCGTAGATCAGGCCGGGAACCTCGTCGCCGGACGGTGCGGCGGCGACGTCGACGATCAGCCCCGAACCGACGTCCATCTGGTCCGACAGGACCACCACCGTCGCCCGGGAAAAGACCATGAAAAACGAAAAGGCGGCGATTCCCGCCGCGACCGCCACGAAGGCGAAGGCGATCAGGCGGTTCGTTCGCCAGTTCCGGCTCGACCCGTGCTGTTCCGGCCCGCTGACCTGTATCATACCGCCCTAAATGTAGCACGAATCGACGTCCGCGGGCAGCCTCCCGCGATCCGGCGGTCAGCCCCGCACGACGCCGCGGCCGAACAGCCGCTCGATGGAGACGATCAGGTCACTCGACACGGACACACGATAGCTGGTCTCGATCTGCTTGGCATCCTCCCCTGTCCCGATGACCAGCATCACCCGCCGCCCGCCGGGATGCTTCTCGAAGATGCGCTTCAGCTCCTCCGCGACCGACGGCACCATGGTCGGCGGCACCTGCACCCGAACCAGCTCGGCGGACATGACGACCGGCCCGACTGAAGCGACACGCCGCCCGCTGCCCAGGGAAAGCATGTCGCGCACGTCGGCCACGTTCTCGGGCGACAGCGCCGTAGCCTTCTCGCAGATCACCTTCGGGTCGCCGTCACGCTCGTCGTACTTGCCCTCGATCAGCACCGGCTGGTCCTTGACCAGGTTGGCCTTGGACTCGGCGTAGGTACGCGGGAAAACCACCACCTCGACCTCGCCCGAACCGTCGTCGAGCTTGAGGAAGGCCATCGGCTCCTGTTTCTTCTTGGTCAGTATCTCGCGCACGTCGGACAGGTTGCCGGCCACGCGCAGCAGGCCGACCTGGCCCTTCTGGCTGCGGATGTCGGCGATCGGAGTCAGCAGTCCCTTCAGCAGCTGGGCGTACTCGGTAAACGGATGCTCGGACACGTACAGCCCCAGGAGCTCCCGCTCCCAGGCCAGCTTCTCGCGCTTGGTGGCCGGCGGAACGTCGCGCAGGGCGACCGACGCCTCCTGCACCATGGTCGGCTCGGCGGCGAACAGGTTGAACTGGCCGGAAGCCGCATCCTTCACGGCATTGCGGTTGAACTGAAGTATCTGGTCGATCGAGGCCAGCAGCTGATTGCGCTCCCCCAGACAGTCCATGGCGCCGGCCTTGATCAGGGCCTCAAGCACGCGCTTGTTGAAGTTCTTGGTGTCGAGGCGGGAGGCCATGTCCGAGATGGACCGAAAGGCGCCGTTCGACTTGCGCTCGTCCGCCATGGCCCGAGCCACGTCGATGCCGACGTTCTTGATGGCGCGCAGCCCAAAACGGATGGTCTGGTCGTCGATGTAGGTGAAGTCGACCAGCGACTCGTTGACCGACGGCGGCAGCACCTTGAGTCCCAGGCGCTCGCACTCCTGCACGATGACCGCCACCTCGTCGAGATCATGCGACTCGCAGGTCAGGAGCGCCGACATGTACTCGGAGGTCCAGTTGGCCTTGAGGTAGGCGGTCTGGTAGGCCACCATGCCGTAGCTGCAGGCATGGGCCTTGTTGAATCCGTAGGCCGCGAACGGCTCGATCAGCCGCCACAGCTCCCAGGCCTTGGTCTCGGAGAGTCCGCCGTGTTCCTGGCAGCCGGTGATGAACTTGTCCTTCTGCTTGGCCATCTCGGCCGGAATCTTCTTGCCCATGGCCTTCCTGAGCTTGTCCGCCTCCAGCCAGTCGTAGCCGGCGAGCGTGATGGCGGTCAGCATGACGTCGTCCTGGTAGACCAGCAGGCCGTAGCTCTCCTCCAGCACATCCTTGAGGCGCGGGTCAGGATAGTCGATGGCCGACGGGTCGTGCTTGCGGCGGATGAACTCGGGGATCGACTCGATCGGACCGGGCCGGTACAGCGCGACCATGGCCATGATGTCCGTCACCTTGGTCGGCTCGAGCTGGGTCAGGTACTTGGTCATGCCGGAGCCGCCCAGCTGGAACAGCCCCTGAGTGTCGCCGCGCTTGAGCAGCTCATAGGTCTTGGGATCGTCGAGCGGGATGTTGTAGATGTCGATGCTCACGCCCTTGGTCTTGCGGATGGTCTTGACCGCCAGACCGAGGATGGACAGGTTGCGGATGCCGAGAAAGTCCATCTTGACCGCACCGGCCGACTCGACCTGATGCATGTCGTACTGGGTGATCAGCTTCTCCCCGCCGGACTCCTTCTGCAGCGCGGTGAACTCGGTCAGCGGACGGGGCACGATCACCACGCCGGCCGCATGGACCGAGCAGTGGCGGGCGCATCCCTCGACCTTCTGGGCCAGGTCGAGCAGCTTGCGCACCTGAGGATCGAGATCGTAAAGCTCCTTCAGCTCCGGCTCCTCCTCGATGGCCCGGACGATGGTCATGGGGAAGCCCTGACTGCCCATCGGCACCAGCTTGGCCACCTTGTCGCAGAAGGCGTAGGGCAGGCCGAGCGCGCGGCCGACGTCGCGGACCGCGCCGCGGGCGGCCAGCGTGCCGTAGGTGCCGATCTGGGCGACCTTGTCCTGGCCGTACTTCTCGGTGACGTAGGCGATCATCTCGTCGCGCCGGGAGTCCTCGAAGTCGCCGTCGATATCCGGGGCGGACGGACGCATCGGATTGAGGAAACGCTCGAACGGCAGGCGGTAGGTGAGAGGATTCACCGGCACGATGTCGATCGCATAGGAGACCAGCGATCCGGCCGCCGAACCGCGGGTAGTGGCCGCTATCCCCTGGCTCTTGGCGAACTTCATGTAGTCGGCCACGATCAGGAAGTACGACGCATAGCCCTTGGTCCTGATCACGTCCAGCTCGTAATCCAGGCGCTGCCGAACGGAGTCGTCGGCGTCGGGGATCTTTTCGGTCAGGCCGCGAAGTGCCTCCTCCCTCAGCACCTCGTCGTAGGTCTTGCCTTCGGGAATCCGGTAGTCGGCGAAGCACCACTTTCCCAGCTCAAGCTCGAAGCCGCAGCGGTCGGCGATGCGTCGGGTGTTCTCGATGGCCTCTGGCGTGTCGGCGAAGGCGGCCTCCATGTGCTCGCCCGACACGAACGAGTAGTCGGCGTTGGTCATGGTCTTGCGCCGGTCGTCCTGCACGGTCTTGCCGGCGCCGACGCACATCAGCACGTCATGGGCTTCGGCATCGTCCGGATCGAGATAATGCACGTCCTTGGTGGCCACGAGCGGCAGTCCGGCCAGCCCGGCCAGCTTCTTCAGATCCGCGTTCCGTGCGGTCTGCTCGTCGAGCTCGGGATGGTCCTGCACCTCGAGGAAGAACGATCCCGGCCCGAAGATGTCGGCGTACTCGCGGGCCACCCGCTCGGCCCTCTCCCAGTCGTCCAGGTTCAGGGCCTTGTTGATCTCGCCCGACAGTCCGCCCGACAGTCCGATCAGCCCGGCCGAATGCTTTCGCAGCACCTCCTTGTCGATGCGCGGCCGGTAGTAGAACCCGTCCACGTTGGCGACCGTCGCGAGCTTGAGCAGGTTCAGGTAGCCTTCCATGTTCTCGGCCAGCAGCACCAGCTGATAGTTCTGGTCGTCGATGCGCGGCCGCTTGTCGGTGAGACGATCGAGCGCCATGTAGGCGCACAGGCCGATGATCGGCTTGATCTCCTGCTTCTGGCAGGCCTGATAGAACTCGACTCCGCCGTACATCGCCCCGTAGTCGGTCAGCGCCACGGCATCCATCCCCTGCTCCTTGGCACGCCTAACCAGGTCCTTGGTCTGCGGCAAGGCCCGGAGCATGGAGTAGTGCGAATGCACGTGGAGATGGACGAACTTTGAGGGCATGGAATTTTGGGGGCAGGATGGGGTCACCCGCCACCCGGATAGTCTGGGTGTGGATAAACCTAAAAAGGGGCCTGAATATGCCTTGAAACTACCTTAGTTTTGACCCAACGACAAACCGCCGCCCTGATCGGACAGCGGTTTCATAGAACTGTTAAATTCTATCTAGCTTTTACTTCGACGATGGCTCTGCTGAAAGGGAAGGTCATCAAAATCGTCGTCGGCAACGATACCAACCTGATTTTTCCTGTCTAAATCCAGTCTCGTCGCACCTTGGTCCTCCAGCTTATACTGGCCAACTGGAGCGTACCTAAAATGAAAGGACCTACCTCTCATTATTTTCAAAATGTACCCAGCCGCTTCCTCGACGGTAGACACACCCGACGGCAAGTATTTGAGTTCGACCAATTGATTGACCAGGCTTAAGGCTTCGTCTTCGCCGTTCTGGACGGCTCGGTCTAGGTTATTCGCCAACCAGAATGGAGAAATGAAGCTTGGCTCGAGGTACCAGTCCCCCAATCCTGCCACCTCTCCAAAGCCAAACCGACTAATCGCATCGGCGTAAAGCCGAATCACTTTCGCCATCATCTTCGACCCGAGTGTAAAACGGCCATCGCGACTTTCTCCAAAATCCAACTCGTATTCAGTTGGACGGATAATCCGCCGGACCGTGTCGAGCAGACAGCCCTTGGTCATAAAAATCGCGTCGTCCGTAGCCAAGGCCTGGTTCATGGTCAAATCACGGGTATCAAAATAGGTATTCAGGTCGTTGACCGGTTCGACACCCGCACCGCCGGCAAAATCTTCCGGCATAAAATCTTTGGCCACCTCCACGTCGTCATCGCCATCCGGAAGCATCCAGGTCAAACGCACGACGTCAAGATCGCGCGGTTCGCTTTTCGAATCCAGTTCCAGTGTCCGTTCCAGCAATGCCCGAGCCGCACCGCCCTTGTAGGCATAGCCTTCCGGCAATCGACGTTCGGAAAAATGATTTCTGACCGGCAAGGTCAAGATCGCCGAGAGCCCCTCCCGCTTCTCCTTGCGGCCAACATCGGAGTCGAACACCAAAGACAGACTATCTACAACCTCCTCATTTGAACCATACTCCGAAAGAAGACTAGCCAGCTCAGCCCGCACGACATACTCGTCTCTCTTTCGGCATTCTAGAAGCATCTGCCGCTCGTCCTGTTCTTTGACCTGTTGAAACTCAATCCCAGAGACAGCAACAAATTCCTTTAACTGCTCCTGAAACGACTTTGGGTGAAGTTCCAGCCGCTGCTCTATATTTCTTCCGCCCTCTCCCATATCGATAATGTTAGGGGTAATGCCACCTGATAATATTAGCAGCCTGCGGATCGGGCTAAAAGTCAGGTGCATCAGACCGACTTCGGACTAAATTTTACCGAGGGCCTAATCTTTTCCGAAAAAAAGAACTCCCGCCGATGGCGGGAGGTCGTGGAGGTGTGAAGCTGTTTCGTGCTAGGGGGGGTGCGCAGTCGGCTTACTTGGGCAGTCCCAGAGCATAGATGCCGTAGGGCGCCGCCGGAACCTTGGCGGCCAGTGGCTGAGCATCTGGATTGCGCCTGACCCGCTCCGGGGTCGAGGCGTTCACGGTGATCACGACCGGCCCCAACGAGCCGTCGGAACGACATCCCAGCCAAGAGACCTCGACAGTCTCGGACCCGAGCACCTCGGAAGCCAGCGGATCGTACTGGTAGCCGAGCAGGTCGGCATTCCGGAGGAGAGAAAGTTTCGATCCGATGCCCGGCCGCAGCCAGACCACCGTGACCACGGTGACCGGCTCCGGTTTCGTCCCGAAGCTGGCGATGGGCGCGCAGATGTAAAACTCACCGAGTTCGACCTCGCCAACCGTGTCCAGTCGGTCGGCGGTGGACCGATTGACCGTGACCGTGAGTCGGCCGGTTTTTCCCCTGTCTCGACCGATACAGGCTCGCTCGACCGTCTCCAAGCCCAAATCTTTCTTGGTAAACGGATCGAACCGGTAGCCGAACAGTTCGGCGCTGGTCGGTCCTTCTTTCTTCTCTTGTTGTCCCATCTGAACCTCCTTTGGAACCGGACACCTAAACAAAATAAGCCTAGTTTGTCAACCCTGACAGAACCCGAGCCTTAACCGCGTCAAAACAAACCAAAAGGACGGCCCTGGCCGCCCTCTGCTGCTAAAAACGATCGTGTCCCACCGTAGATTCCCGCCGGAGCCTGCCCTCGCGAAGGCGGAGGCGGGAATGACACTGTGATGGGACCGACGCCAACCAGTAGTCGCGCTACTTCTTGACCGCCTTCTTCTTGATCGCACCCTTGGCCCGCTCCTGGATGCCCCAGCTGATGAGTTCCTTCACGGCCTGGGCCACGAGCGTGATCGAGGCGGCTGACCGCTCCATCTTCTCGTGGGCCGAACGGGCGAAGTCCTCGACCTTCTCCACGGCGCCGCGCACCTGCCGGACCAGCGCCTCGGTGTCGCGAACGATGGCGATCAGGTAGTACAGCAGCCAGGACAGGAAGACGGTCAGCCACAGGATGCTGAAGGCCAGGACCATGTAGAGCAGATCCTTGCTGGACTCAATGAGCATAGTTTGCGGGGAAATGATAAGTTACCGACCTGAAGTATAGCACGAAGCGCCCTCGCCGAAAAACGTCCAGACCAAAACGCCGGCCACCGGCCGACGTCTTTTGTCTGAATTGTCTGCTCCCATCAATCGAACCTGACAGCGGATCCACTATCGCAATTCCGCCCCGACGGACTTCTTGAGCGCGGCCATGACCTTCTTGATCTCGCCGTCCACTTCCTCGGCGGTCATGGTCCGGTCGTCGTGCCGGAAGGCCAGGTGAAGGGAGAAGCTCTTGTGGCCGGCAGGAAGTCCATTGCCGCGGTAGACGTCGAACAGTCGGGCCTCGCGCAGCACGTCCGAGACTCCGGACAGGGCCGACTCGACGGCCCCGTACTCCACGGACCCGTCCACCACGAGCGACAGGTCGCGGCGGACCGGCGGATACTGCGGAATCGAACGGTAGCCGGTCTCGACCGGCGCGGAATCGATGAGCGACGCCAGGTCCAGCTCGGCGGCGCAGACCCGCACGTCGAGCCCGCAGGCCTCGAGCATGGCCGGATGAATCTCGCCCATCATGCCGATGACCCGGTCGCCGGCCAGCAGCTCGACCGAACGTCCGGGATGCCACCGTCCGCCCTTCTGGTCAGGCTTCGGCCGACGTATGGTGATCCGACGGTGGAGCCGTCCGGCCGAGGCCTCGACAGCACCCTTGATCCGGCGGAACAGCCGGTCGTCGCCGTCCGAACCGTAGGCCGCCAGGAGCACCGACAGCCGCTCGTCCGGCAGTTCGGCCCCGTCGGCCTTCAGGTAGACGTTGCTGACCTCAAAGACCTCGCCCGCAGGGAACAGCCCGACATTGTCGCGGACGGCATCCAGCAGGCCGGGGATCAGCGACGGGCGCATGAACTCGAAGTCCACGGACAGCGGATTGGCCATCCTCAGGCAGCCGGACGGATCGAACCCGGCCCGAGACAGGGTGTCGGCGGAGACGAACGAGTAGCTGATCAGTTCGGTCAGGCCCAATGACGACAGCAGCCGCTTGAGGCGGTCCTCGGCGACGAGCGACTGGTCGATCGTGACGACCGGCAGCTCGCCGTCCGGTATCTCCGACGGCAGGTTCCCGTAGCCGTAGATCCGGGCGATCTCCTCGGCGAAGTCGCGCTCGCCCTCGATGTCGAGCCGGCGCCAGTACGGCACCTCGACGTCGTAGAGGGCCTTGCCCTGGCGGATCGGCGCCCGCTTGGTCACTCCGAAGCCGAGCGACTTGAGTATCTTGACCATGCGGGCCGTCGGCACCTTGACGCCGATGAGCTGCTCGGCCCGCTCCGGCCGGAAGGAATACTTGACCTTCTTGCTCGGCGCGGTGCGCTGGTCGAAAACCGGACTGACCATGCGGCCGCAGGCCACCTTCTGGCACAGCTCGATCGCCCGGGCCAACGCGGCCTGCGTCTGCTCCGGCGGCAGGCCCTTCTCGAACCGCAGCGACGAGTCGGAGCGCACGTCCAGGTCACGCCCGGTGCGACGCACCGACACCGGATCGAAAGTCGCCGCCTCGAAGACGACGCGCTTGGTGCGATCGGTGACGCCAGTCTCCTCGCCGCCCATGACGCCGGCCACGGCGATCGGCCGCTCCTCGTCGGCGATGACCAGGTGCGAGCCGGAAAGCTTCCGGTCGCTGCCGTCCAGGAGCCGGATCGACTCCTTCGGGCCGGCCAGCCGGACCCGGACGGTGTTGCCGGTCAGGGTGTCGTAGTCGAAGGCATGCATCGGCTGCCCCAGCTCGAGCATGACGTAGTTGGTGATGTCGACGACGTTGTTGATCGACCGGATGCCGGAAAGGTGCAGCCGGCTCTTGAGCCACCACGGCGACGGACCGACCTCGATCCCGTCCATGACCACGGCCTGATAGCGCGAGCACAGCTTGGGCTCGTCGTTGCGGACGGTGAGCGGCAGCGGGTCGACCGACTTGGGCAGCGACGGCACGACCGATTCCTTGTACAGGAACGGGGCGTCCATGATGGCCGCGGCCTCACGGGCCAGGCCGACCATGGAAAACGCGTCCGGCCGGTTGGTAGTCACCTCGATATCGAAAACCGTATCCTCCAGGTCGAGCGCCTTGGACAGCCGCGTGCCGGGCTTGGCCTTGCACCAGCTCATGTCGAGGATCTCCCGCTCGGCATGCGGAAAGGCGTCCTCCAGGCCGATCTCGTTGGCTCCGCAGATCATGCCGTCGCTCCTGACGCCGCGGATCTCGGCCGGCTCGAGACGAACCAGCTCACCGGCGCCGTGCCAGCGAACCATGGCCCCGGCCTGGGCGACGACGACCTTCATCCCGACCGCCAGGTTGCTGCCGCCGCAGACTATCTCCGACTTCTCCGCGCCCAGGTCGGTCACGGCGATCCGCAGCTTGTCGGCGTTCGGGTGCGGCCTGACCTCGACGATCCGGCCGATCAGCATGCCCTCGAGAGGAGGCGCCTGCGGGAACAGCCGTTCGACCGACGGTCCGCAGAGAGAGACGCGTCGGGCGAAGTCCTCCGGCGAGTCCTTGAGTCCGACGAACTCCTTGATCCAGTTGTAGGAAGCGAGAATGTTCATAGCAGATAAGTGATACCCTGAGATCACATCCGATACTCGGCGGACCCTGGGCGGGATGCGGCGTGTTCGGCTGGACTAAACCGCGACGCGAGGCGTACTTAACAGTACGTCGAGCTAGCGGTGAAGGAAGCCGGATGCGCCGCGCCCGAACCAGGGACCGCTAGATCAGAATTGTTGCAGGAAACGGAAGTCATTCCGGTACAGAATGCGAATGTCGTCCACCATGATGCCGGAACGCATCATCATGGTCCGCTCAACTCCCCAGCCGAAGGCCAGGGCCGAATACTCCTCCGGATCGACGCCGCCGGCCTTGAGCACGTTCGGGTGCAGCATTCCGGCGCCGCCCAGCTCCAGCCAGCCCTCCTTGCACAGCCGGCACTTGCCGCCGTCCTCGATCCGACCGGTGCCGCCGCAGATGCCGCAGCTGACGTCGACCTCGAAGCTCGGTTCGGTGAAGCGAAAGTGGAACGGGCGCAGGCGCGTCCGACGGCCCGGACCGAAGAACTCGCGCGCGAAGTGGTCGAGCACGCCCTTGAGGTGCGTGACCGTGACCCCGCGGTCGACCAGCAGTCCCTCGAACTGATGGAACATCGGGGCATGGGTCACGTCGATCTGGCGCCGGAAAGTCTTGGCGATATTGAGCATCCTGATCGGCAGCCGGCCCTTCTTCAGCTCGCGCGCGCTGCCGGAGGTCGTGTGTGGCGTCAGCACCATCTTGCCCAGCTTGCGGTGATTCGGCGCGTCGACGAAGAATGTCTCCCACTCGTCACGGGCCGGATGGTCGGCCGGCATGTTCAGCGCCTCGAACGAGAACCAGTCCCATTCGACCTCAGGATGACGGACCCGGGTGAAGCCCAGCCGACCGAAAATTCTCACGATGTCCTCGATGGCCTGGGTCGTCAGGTGCAGGTGTCCGGCCGGCGGCTCGATGCCGGGGACGGTGACGTCGATCCGGTCGCTCTCGGCCAGCGAGGCGAAACGGGCCTGGGACAGCTCGGTCCGGCGCCGGGCAAAAGCCGCCTCGACCTCGCCCTTTACCTGGTTGGCCAGCTGGCCGACGACCCGACGGTCCTCGTCCGACAGCCGTCCCAGCTCCTTCATGAGCTGGCTGAACTCGCTCTTCCGGCCCAAATTCAAAACCTCCGCCTCCTCCAGGCCGGCCAGGTCGGAGGCCGCGGCAACGGCCTTGAGGATCTTTTCCTTAAGTTTAAGCAGCTTATCCTTCATATCTTTAGCCGGTAAAAACGCCGGAAATAGACTCGATGATACGGTCGCCGAACCTTATCACGTCCCCGTAGGTTATGACGACCACCAGCACCATGAGCAGGGCGAAACCCAGATTGTGGACCAGGGCCTCGGCCCGCGGGCTGACCGCCCGGCCGCGCAGCCGCTCGATCAGCAGGAACATCAGCCGCCCGCCGTCGAGCGCCGGCAGGGGCAGGACGTTCAGCACGGCCAGGTTGACGGACAGCAGGGCGGCGAACTGGAGCAGGTACAGCAGGCCGAACTTGGCCACGTCGCCGGTCATGACGGCGATGCCGATCGGACCGGAGACGTCGACCGACGGACGACCGGCCGTAACCAGCTCCCAGACGATCCGCCCGAAGGCGACGGTTATCTCGTAGGTGTAGATGCCGGTCACGCGCAGGCCTTCGATCGGCGCCAGATAGAAAGGATAGGTGACCAGTCCGGTCTCCACCATCTGCACGCCGATTCCCACCTGACCGGTCTCGGCCAGCTGGGCCGGCACGACCGACGTCTCGACTGCCTCGCCGTTTCGGTCGATGACCAGCTCCAGCGGACCGGCGGCCGAACCGGTCGCCGCCGACAGGTCGTTCATCGAGGCCAGGCCGCGCCCGTCCACGGACACGACGATGTCTCCGGGCACGATCCCCGACTCGGCGGCCGGCGACCCCTCCAGGACCTGCACCACATGCACCTTCTGGCCGGAGACGCGCGCGCCGGACGGGAGGTCCACGCTGCCGTCGACGACCTGCGGCAGGCCGAACAGGCAGCCGACCGTGAACAGCGCCCAGGCCAGGACGAGGTTCATCAGCACGCCGGCGCCGATCACCACGGCCCGCTTGGCCACGCTCTGCCCGGCAAAGCTGTCGCTTGCACGACTATCCCCGGCCTCGCCCTTCAGCCGGACGAATCCGCCGACCGGAATGGCGTTGACCGAATAGACCATGTCGCCCCGCTTGATGCCGAACAGCCGGGGCGGAAAGCCGAAACCGAACTCCTCCACCTTGATGCCGAACTTCCGGGCAAAGAAAAAGTGTCCGCACTCATGGACGAACACCGCGAGCGACAGGATGACTATAAAGATGACGATCGCTCCTAGCATGACAGGTTCAAAAACTGGGGTTTAGTCGAGCCGGGCAGTCCGCACGCGAACCGGCCGGCCGAGCCAGTTCGCCGCCAGATCGGCAAAGCGGTCGGTCAGGTCGCTCACGTAAATCGAAATTTCATGTCTTGAACGGAGGGCCGCGTCCAATTCAGGATGAGAATCAAGGTAATCCGACAGTCCGGCGACGGTGTCGTGGGCCGGATCCACCAGCCTTACTTCCGGACCGATCGCCTTCTGGATGATGGAGCGCAGGAAAGGATAGTGAGTGCAGCCCAAAATCAGGGTATCAATCCGCCGTAATCGTAACGGACTTATGTACTCTCTGGCAATCGAAGCGGTCTCGGGATGTCTGACCCAACCTTCCTCGACTAGCGGCACGAACAAGGGGCAGGCCGTGGAGAACACCTTGGTCTGCGGAGAAAGCCGTCCGATCTTGCGCTCATAGACGCCGCTCCGCACCGTGCCGCGCGTACCGATCACCCCTATTCGGCCACCGGTCAAGTCCACGGCGTTATGCACCGCCGGCGTAATCACCTCGAAGACCGGCACGTCGACATGGCGACGCAACACATCGACCGCCTGAGCCGAAGCGGTGTTGCAGGCCACGACAATCAGCTTGACTCCCTTGGACAGCAAAAAGTCCGCGTTCTGAAGGGAATACTTCTGGATCACGCGCCGACTCTTGGTGCCGTACGGAAACCTGGCCGTATCGCCAAAATAGATCCCCACGGGCAAGCCCGTGGTACTACTCCAGCACAAGCTTCGCTTGACCTGAATCCTGTCCTTGCTGGTATCTGACGTAGGCAAGGATTCTTTTTTCGTCGATGCCTACGGTCGAGACAAAATATCCGGGCGA
>JBDRRB010000050.1:0-5167 GCA_043825985.1 bacterium
CTCCCTACGTCGATTTTCGTCGAGGGTCCCGCCTGACCCGATGACGATGGCCACGAGAAGGATTACACCTCCTATGGCCACCAGCGGGATGTTTTTCCACATGTCGATCTCGTCAGTGGCGGCGGCACCGACGATGAAGGCGGCCATACCGGTGGAGTAGAACAACAACATACTCCAGCCGGCCGCTGCCAGCCCGATGACGATGACCGCTTTCCTGGCTGGTCCGCCGCCCTTCATGAGGGCACTGATCGCCAGGAGCGCCAGACCGATAATGACCGTAATGACGGTCATTTCGAAAATTTTTTCCATGCTCATCCTCCTCTTGTCGCCCATTTAGAGCGACGGTTGGCGTTTTCTTCCCCTTAGACGGGGGAAGGAATCAGACTGGCCGTTAGGGCGGCGGCTGCGAGGGCTTCAAGCAGGAAAACGAGCCGTCTTCCCCGCTTTGTTAGCCGTTCGGAGCGGACGGCCAGCACGTACAGGACGTGCAGCGCGACTGCTCCCAAAACTCCGAACGGGTGGGCGGTCAGGGCCGGGCCACTCCCGATGTTCAAATTGTCCGTGATGGACAGATAGAACATCAGGGCTGAGGCGGACAGGCCGGCCGCCAGAGAAATGACGAACCAGCCGAGGGCCAGCCCGAAGGCTGGACTTTTCCCTTTTCCGTTCGCTCCCACGACCACCGCGATCGCGAGAGAAATCAGGGCCATGCCGATGATACTGATCATGGCATCCCTCCTTTCTGTGCGTCGTCCGCACCGTGCGGCGACAACCGTGCTTTATATTACTTTTTGGCCCTTTTGTCAATGCTAAGGCCTGATAATTCATTTCTAGTTAGCCAAAAACGTGATACCGACAAGGTTGTCGGCAGGGCCGTCGGAGGTTGTCTGACACGGATTTATGGGGTAAGGTTCCTGGCTGATGAGAAACGACAGTGATGATTCCATCCCACGTCAAACTGAAGGAGCCCGAACTGCCGCCCCGCCCCGGGGTGTATTTCATGCAGGACGCGGCCGGCAAGATCATGTACGTCGGCAAGGCGACTTCGCTAAAGTCGCGCGTGTCGAGCTACTTCGTCCGGCCGGCCGACGAGCGCATCGCCGACATGGTGTCGAAGATCGCGTCGATCGACTGGGAGGAGACACCGACCGCAGTCGAAGCCCTGATCCTCGAGGCCAAGCTGATCAAGAAGCTGCAGCCGCCGTACAACGTGCGCGACAAGGACGACAAGAGCTCGGTGCACCTGGCCTTCACCCGCGAGGACTATCCGCGGCCGGTGCTGGTGCGTGAGCAGGAGCTGGTCCGTCTGCCGAAGCGTCAGTTCCTCAAGATCTTCGGTCCATTCAAGTCGGCCGGGGCGGTGCAGGCCGCGCTCGACGCGCTGCGTCCGGCCTTTCCCTGGTCGACCTGCCGGCCGGGGCGGGGGAGGCCCTGCTTCTACGTTCACCTGCGGCAGTGTCCGGGCGTCTGCACCGGCACGATCACGCCGCGCGAGTATCAGGCGATCATCCGCGGGCTGATGAAGTACTTCGAGGGCCAGCGGGGCGAGGTGGTGCGGGCGCTCAGGCACAGCATGAACGAAGTCGCGCGGCGGGAGGACTACGAACGGGCGGCGCATTATCGCGATCGGCTTTGGGCTCTGGAGCACATTCGCGACATGGCCGTGCTCAAAAAGGACGACGCCAACCTGCGGCAGTTCATCGACGTCTTCGGTCGGGTCGAGGGATATGACATCTCCAATACTTCCGGGCTGGAGGCAGTGGGCAGTATGGTGGTGTTCGAGGACGGTCGGGCGAAGAAGTCGCAGTACCGCAAGTTCAAGATTCGGACAGTCGACGGACCGAACGATACGGCCATGCTTGAGGAGGTGCTGCAGCGTCGGTTCGGTCATGGCGGCGACGAGGAGGCTGGGCGTTGGCCGCGGCCGGACCTGCTGCTGATTGACGGCGGGCGGGGGCAGCTGAATGCGGCGCGACGTGTGCTCGACGAGTACGGCTTGGACATTCCGCTGGTCGGGCTGGCCAAGGGCTTCGACCGCAGGCAGGATGAGCTGGTGTATGATAAGTCGGACCACGAGCTGGCTCGGCTGGTGTGCGCGTTCAAGCCGCTGCTGCAGCAGGTCCGGGACGAGGCGCACCGGTTTGCCGTGTCCTACCATCGGCAGCTGCGGCAGAATAAATCGGTTCGACACCAAAACAAGAAGTAATTATGTTCATCACTCTGCATTCGGCCATGGCAGTTTCGGTCGCTGCGGCGGTCGGTGTTGATCAGCCGCTCGTTGCTTTCGGTTTGGGTTGGCTGCTGCACTATGTCGGCGACGCGATTCCACACGGCGACGAGAGTCTGGGACGTTGGGCCAAGAAGAGTCATTCACCGGCCGTACGCATGGGGCTGATGTTTTTGGTCGATCTGGTTTTTCTGGTGCTGGCGCTGTTGTGGTGTCAGCAGCAGGGGCGGCTGACGTCAGTAGTGTGGGCGGCTTTGGTCGGGTCGGCATTGCCGGACCTGCTGGTCGGTTTGGAGCTGGCGGTTCGTCGAAAGTTCACCGGACCGCTGGCCGTGCTGCATGAGCGGGCCCACCACCTGATCGGTTGGGAGTATTCGCCTTGGATCGGCGTGCCGCTGCAGGTGGTCCTGGCGGCGGTGCTGTGGTGGCGGATCGGGCGTTAGGAGAGGACAGGTCATCGATCGATATGGCCGGCCGACCGTTTGGTCGGCTTTTTTGTCGGCTGGGGAGCGGCTTATTTTTATCCACAAAAGATAGTTGCAGTATTGATTTTTGCGTTTTTTTGGCCTACAATAATGACGAAGTGGGTTGAAGTGGGGATAAGTGGAGATAAGGCAAGCAAGGCAAATGTTCATCGGTGAGTTTCAGCACTCGATCGACGGCAAGGGCCGGCTGGCCATCCCGTCGAAGTTTAGGCAGCGGTTGGCCGGCAAGGCGGTAGTGACGCGCGGGTTGGACGACTGCCTATTCGTGTATCCGCTGGCTGAGTGGAAGAAGGTCGCCGAGAAGCTGGCGGCCTTGCCGTTGAGTCAGGCCAACAGTCGGGCCTTTTCCCGTTTGATGCTGGCCGGCGCGGTCGACGTCGAGATCGACAGTCAGGGTCGGGTGCTCCTGCCGGAATACCTGCGGCAGTACGCCGGCCTGAAAAAAGAGACGGTGGTGGCCGGACTGTTCAGCCGGCTGGAGATATGGGATCGGGCGACCTGGGAGAAGTACCGATCGCGGACCGAGCAGAAGGCCGAGGACATCGCCGAACAGCTGGGCGACTTGGGCATCTAGTATGAGCGACGGTAGCCGCCCGGAAGTCGTTCATCAGCCAGTTCTTTTGAAGGAAACGATCGAGGCGCTGGCCCTGGAGCCAGGCACAAATGTCGTCGACTGCACGGTCGGCGCCGGTGGCCATGCGGCTGCCGCACTGAGTCTGACCGCGCCGGACGGGCGGCTGCTGGGCCTGGACCTCGACGAAGCGGCGCTTGAAACGGCCCGGAAGAAACTCGAGGTCTTTGGATCGCGCGCCATGCTTGTCCGCGCGAACTACCGGGACATCGAGCAGGTCCTCCTCTCCACTTCCTTCGGGCCGTTTCAGGCGGCGGTTCTCGATCTGGGATTCTCGTCGCTCGAGATCGACGACCCGGCGCGCGGCTTCAGCTTCCGTTTCGACGGTCCGCTCGACATGCGCTATGACCGAAGCCGGGAACTGACCGCGGCCGAGATCGTGAACAGCTGGCCGGAGAGCGAACTGGTCCGGATACTCGTCGAGTACGGCGAGGAGAAGTTTGCCCGGAGGATCGTGAAGGCGATTCGGACCGCCGGAAGGGGACGGCATATCGTCTCGACGTCCGAGCTGTCCGAGATCATCAAGGATGCGGTGCCGGGCGGCCGTTCTGGACGGGGCATCCATCCGGCGACTAGGACCTTCCAGGCGCTGCGCATTGCCGTGAACGACGAGCTGAGCAACGTTCGGGACGGACTGGAAGCGGTGTGGGCGGCGATCGGCTCGGGTGGTCGGGTGGCGGTAATCTCGTTCCATTCGCTCGAGGACCGGATCGTCAAGCGGTTCCTGCGCGAGAAGGTGCGCAGCCGAGAAGGGGCGGAGGTTACCAAGCGGCCGATAGTCCCGACTGAAGAGGAGGTCAGGACCAACCCACGGGCGCGGAGCGCCAAGCTGCGAGTCGGGATCAAGAATTAAACTTTTGGAATGACCAACGGAAACGACAAAAAGAAGGTGGCGACGGGAGGGCTGGTCGGTCCGGATCGGTTTGAACGGGTAGTGCTGACGGTGAATGTCGCCCTGCTGGCGCTGTCCGTGGCCGGGGCGGTCGGATATTTGGCGGTCAATAATCGGACGGCGGCCCGCGGGTTCATGGTTCGGACGGTCGAGAATCGGATTGCCGAGCTGCGGCGAGAGGCCGACCGGCTCGACATGCGGGTGGTCGGGATGCAGGCTATGGGCAGCATCGAGGGACAGGTGGGGGAGCTGGGGCTGGTGCCGGTCGACGGGCTGGAGTACATTTCTGCTGACCCGGCGGCCGTGGCGGTGAAGTAGAGAAGTGAGGAAGAAAATGCGTTGAAAATAGCGGCGGCGGGCCGCATTTTTTGTTTTGTCCGGTTTAAGGTTGGTTCAATTTACTTTATCGTTTTGCGACACTCATAAAAACTTAAATAAGCGGGTGAGGAGACAAAAGAAAGGTGAATTAAAAGAGGGCGAGAAATTAGGCTGGCGCCTTAAATTGTTACATGGCCATCTAAGGTTGACAAAGGTTGATTTTTCTGCTAATTTGACCGGTCATTCGGCGGGAGCTGGATGGCGGTTTGACAATACAACAAGACGCTGAGGAGCGTCGGGAGGTGGAGAATGAGTAGGAATCGACAGAAGCAGGGGACCCATGATGGGGTCCAGGTCGTCGAGGGCGTAATAGTGCATCGGTTCCCGGACATCGAGGCCGGGCTGATGTACGTACTTATGTCGCTCGCGCTGGTCTCTTCCCGTTTTCGGGTGGTGCTCGACCGTCGTGGCACCTTGCCGGTTCGGTTCATCCCGGCCGGTAAGCTGAGGGCGGCCGACTGGTCGGAATTTCGGGATGGCTGTCCGACTCCCGCGCGAATTGCGCGGGAGCTGAAGATGGTCGGTTTGGACGCCGGCGGCGGGCCGCTCGACCA
>JBDRRB010000051.1:0-4901 GCA_043825985.1 bacterium
TCCCGGATATCCTCGCTCGGCTCGGATTCCGGGATGACAAAAGTAGAGGACACGGCTCGGATTCCGGGATGACACCTATTTAAGCATCACCACAAAATTCGCGGTACAGTTCGAGCGCGATCCGGTTCAAGTTGCGTTCACGAAGGAAGGCGTTGCCCGCCAAGTTGGCGGCGATCCGCTGCCGCTCGCCCGTACCTGCCAGAAACTCCTTCAACTGGCGCATGTAGTTCTCGTCGTCGTAAGCGATCAGTCGAGTCAGTCCGGCCGCCGCGTACTGCTCCCCGGCGGTGTCCTCGTCCATATAGCCGTCGGCGGGCACGGGAGTGGTGATGTTTCCGCCCTTCCCGAGCGCGGCGATGTACGGCTGGTAGTTGGTGGCCCGCGAGACGGTCAGGTCGGCCGCCGCCTTCATGGTCAGTTCGGTCGTGAAGTCCCAGCCGGAACGGAAGCTCGAAACGCGAACGTTCGGATAACGCGCCATCAGATCGGAGACGATCTCCTGCAGCTCCAGGTCCATAAAGATGAAGACCCGTTCGAAGCCCTCACCCAGGTCGGTCACGAGACGCCGAACGAAACCCACGCTCTGGTCGTACTGCCGAGCGGTCAGCCAGCCGCCGTAGGCAATGCGATTGTCCGGTGTCAGGTAGTCGCCGGTCATGACCAGGTCAATCAGCAAATCGTCCTCGCGTTCGGGCAGGTCACCGGTTATGCCATCTTGAACCGCAGCCAGGTTCTGCAGTTTGGTCTTCGACTTCAGCTCTCCAATTAGATTCCAGGTGCGCTCCGAGATCGGATAGCAGCAGGTCTCGACGTTGGTCAACCCGGACCTGTCCGGAAATTGCCAGTCAAACTGGGTGGTGAGCAGGTACTTCTCGGCCCTGGCGAAGACGGCCCGGCTGTAAAGGCTGTCGTCAGTGTCGTCCAGACGGTCCGGTAGCCCCCCGTCGACGATGACGTATGGCCTGCCGAGACGCCGCGAAGCCGCGGGGCCGGCCGCCCGAGCACCCAGCTTGAGCAACAGGCCGTAGTCGACCGATTTGAGAATTTCAAAAAATGCGGCCAGGATCGCCGACGGATCGTCGTTCAGCGACACGCCGACAGTCAGGTCGACTCGCACGCCGAGGTCATCCAGCTTGGACCGAAAGCCCCGGTCGGTCAGGACCAGGTACGGAATTCCTGCAGCATCGAGATCCCGGGTCAGTTCCCAGGTCTTCTTCGCCGGCCCTCTCCCGCCGGTCAGCGAGCAGTCGATCAGTAACGGTTTCATAAATAGAAGGCCATCAGTTTAGACGTTCGAGTACGGTCCGATAACCGCCTTCCGAACCGTGCAGCCACTTGGCAACCCGCGCCACGGTGGTCGAGCTGAGGCCGGTCCGTCGCTGGATCTTGACGTAGGGCACGCCCTCCCGCAACAGCTGGGCTGCCTCCAGACGCCGGCCGAACTCCTGCAGCTCCTCCTCGGTCAGCAGGTCGCGCAGGAAACGCCGCACCTCCGACTCGTCCCGCAGCGCCAAAACGGCTTGAGTCAGTTGCTGCATTTTCCGACTTCGCCAGTTCATATTTGGATGGGTCATTGAGTCTGCCTCGTACTTTAATTGAGTAAAGTAGAAGCCGTCAAGCCCGACAGCAAAAACCGGCCGAAGCCGGATTGGACGAGAAGCGAGCAGCGCAACCGTACCCAAAGATCAATCGAGCGAGAAAGCTGACGGATGAACTCTCTGGTCGGCCAGACCGTCGAGCGCCGACTTCAGCTGTTCCGGCTCCCCGTTAACTGAACTATCGACTTCGACTCCCGCCTGGGCGAACAGGTCAGCCTCGCCGGAGCAGCTCGCCACGACCATGCCGCGATAGCCGTTCTGCCGCAGAATAAAGACCATGTGTGCGCCGCAGAAGTTGAGAATCGGGAGTTTGCAACTCACGACGACCACGTCCGGCTTCAGTAGCTGAACCAGAGCTACGGCCTGTTCGGCAGTCTCAAACCTCCAGGGGACAGCCAACGTATGCCTCGATGCGCTGCCGGACTGATCCCACTGTTTCAAGACATCGACTTCGTTGCCAGCAATGAACAGAACCTTCAGACCCCTGCCGTTCATTTCCACCTCCTACTAACCAGCGAGTCGTGACCAACTTGGGTTGTGACGGCACCGGAGTAAATAAACAGAGCGCAACGAACGTGTCAATCGTCTATTACGGACAACCAAAAATCCGACCTGTCGGAGATCGACCGATTAATGAGGTAAGGCAGCTGGATTGACCAAATCGCCCTAATAGGATAAGAAGTCACCGGAAAGGTTCTTTGACGAAACCCCACAGCAATTGCGAAAGGAGCTGGGGAAATGACGAGCGGAATAAAAGTTTCGATTCCGAATCGAATCCTGTGCGTGTGTATGGGCAACACCTGCCGATCGCCGATAATGGCCGCCCTACTGAAGCACGAATTCGACGCGTGCGGCCTGAACATCGTCGTCGAGAGCGCCGGGCTGGACGAAGAGGAAGGCAAGCCGGCTTCGCCCGATGCGGTCACTGAGATGGCCAAGCGTGGGCTGGACATCAGCAGTCACCGCAATCGACTACTGGACAATGCGGAGCCGAACCGCTTCGACCGCATCCTGTGCGCCAACCAAGAAGTCGTGACCGTCATCACGAACTTCTACCCCCAGCACATGCCCGGGGTGGTGCCGATGGACCGCCTGGAGGTGGTCGACGCGGACCGAGGCGGCATCGCCGACCCCTTCGAGAAGGGCCCCAAGGCCTACGCCGCCTGCACCAAGCAGATCGAGGCGGCCATGAGGCGTATCGCCATGGAGATCACCACCGGACGCCGGGCCAAACCCGCCGACTGACCCATCGCCTTCACCCGCCACCACTCTTATCGAAAACCTAAAATCCGACCCATGGAGGTCGGACTTTTTATTCTGGTTGGTGCCCTCGACAGGACTTGAACCTGTACGGGTTTCCCCACATGGACCTAAACCATGCGTGTCTGCCAATTTCACCACGAGGGCTGGGTTGTCGGTCGGGCTTCGGCCGCTCGGCCTTACATATATATACAGTCTGAATTGCGGCGGATCAAGGGTGTTGGATTTTATTCGCAGCAGCGGACCGACTTGGGGACAAACGGTTGATGGGGTTGATAATCGGCTGGGTTAAGTGGTTTTTGACCGGTTTCTCGGCTCGAACTAAAAGGAAATCGCGGCGCCGCTCTTTATCCAAATAAAGGCATTCAACATGTTCAGAAACCGACTGAAGGGACGTCTGTCCGCCCTGGCGCTCGGGGCACTGCTGCTGTCCGCACTGGCTGCCCCAGCCGGAGCGTTGGCGGCCGAGACTCCATGCGGCCAAGGCCAGGTTTCGTGTTCCTGCTGCATCTGCATCTGCCAGTGCGGATGTTCCTCGTCCGGAGGCGCATCTTCTGGCTGCCCGACGCAGCAAGCTGACGAGGGTGGCGATGCGGCCGACGACACAGATACAGACACGGCCGATGGCGGCAGCGACAGCCAGGCGCCGGACGACGGTTCCGATGCGACGACCGGGGACGAATCAAACGGACAGGACAGTACACCCGACACGACCGGTCCGACGGCCGACCCGCTTGCCGAATTGCGCCTGAACGAGCTGCTGCCCAATCCGGTCGGCACCGATACCGAGGGCGAGTTCATCGAGATCGTTCACGTCGGCCCGGCAACGGCCTCGACCGCCGGCTGGACGCTGCGCGACGCGCGCGGCCGGAGCTTCGGGCTGCCCGACGTGACGCTCGCGCCGAACCAGCCGGTCTCCTTCCCCTACTCCCAGACCAAGCTGACCCTGGTCAACTCTGGCGGCACGCTCGAGCTGGTCGCACCGGACGGTTCGGTCCGCGACACGGTGACCTACGGCGAAGGCGACGAGGGCGAGTCCTACGCGCGCGACGGTGCGAACTGGTCCTGGACCCCGACGCCGACGCCCAACCAGGCCAACGAGTTCCCCGTGCCGGCGGACGAAGAGCCGACGACGGACGAGCCGACTGACGATGAACCGGTCGCAGACGAACCGGTTGCCGAAGAACCAGTCGAGGAGACGCCCACGCCCGAGGAAGAGACCGTTTCGACCAGCGTGCGGCTGTCCGAGTTCCTACCTGATCCGGTTGGCGACGACGCGACCGGCGAGTGGATCGAGCTGCACAACTTTGGCCTTAACGCGGCCGACCTGACGGGCTGGAAACTCGACGACATCGACGGCGGCAGCTCGCCGTTCGAGCTCGACGGTCAGTCTATTCCGGCCGGCGGATACCTGACGCTCGACCGCCCGACTACCAAGCTGTCACTCAACAACGACACCGACTCGGTGCGACTGATCCGTCCGGACGGCAGCGTGGCCGACAGCTTTGACTACGCCGACTCGAAGGAAGGCCGGTCCTACGCCCGCGACGTCGAGGGCTGGTTCGCGACCGACGAACCGACCCCGGGCGCGGCCAACGTCCGGCCGACCGTGGTCGAGGACGAGGCGGAAGAGCCGGCCGAAGAGGATGAGACCATTGAAGAGACGATCGTCCTATCTGTCGAACAGGTCCACAACGTGGCGGACGAGACCCGGGTGACGGTGCGCGGCGTCGTGACCGTTCCGTTCGGCGTGCTCGGCCAGACCATCTTCGGCCTGCGCGACACCGACTCGGACTACGGCGCCACGGTCCGGGTCTACGCCAGCGACCGGCCCACGCTTGAGGTCGGCGACATAGTCGAAGTGGACGGCACCGTCCGCCGGCGCGACAGCGGCGAGCTGCGCCTGGACACCTTCGGCTCGCAGCCGGTCCGCGTGACGGGCAGCCTGGACCAGATCGACGCCCCGACCGTGCTCCTGAGCGAGATCGACGGTTCCGCGGCCGGCCTGACCGTGACGGTCACCGGCCTGGTCACGGACAGCGG
>JBDRRB010000052.1:0-5482 GCA_043825985.1 bacterium
GTAGGGTTTACGCATACAGAAAGCGGGCTAACGCCCGCTCATTGTATCTGAAATGGTGAGGAAAGATTATAGACAAGCTCTTAAAAGAATCATCTGCTAGGGTTCCGCCAGGTAGGTGGACGGCGGCTTGAGGCCCCCCTCGACAGGGCCGCGCTGACAGCACGCTAGGAACGGGCCGCGACCATACTTTTGTCTTTTTGCGAGAGACAAAGAGCCCTTAACTCTTGTCTGGAGTGCCTCGCCTTTCGTCACATACTTCTTAAACTCCCGAGCTGTGCAAACGGCTCGGTTTTTTATTTTAAATGTCCTCCAGCATCAAAAAATTATCCACAGAAACAAAATGACAACCTAAAATATTCGCTGGGTTACGCAAAATACTTAAAAAGTGTCAGAACATTGACACTTTTTATCGTCTGTCATACGTTCCAAGTACCCGCGGGTTCATTACCAATCTAACGCATTGGGCGTTCGGGCTAGTCTCGAACTGCCCAGTGACGGCCAGCTTTATGCAACACGTCTCTGAGGCGATGGCCCACCTGGTCGGACCGTTCGGGGAAACGCTGGCGGCCGATGTCACGGACCCTGTCGCAGAAACCGGAACGAAAAAGACCGTCTGTCCGGAACAGGTACGACTGGCCGAACGGGCCGTCGGCCGTCTGTACGGCTGCCGGGCCAGGCCGCTTCGCCATACCGGCAGCGAAACGGCGTCGTTTCCGAACGACGACCTAACCATAGACGCCTATGCGGACGACCAAGGAAACGAGTTCTGGATCGACCCGGAAAACGGAACCGTTCTGCAGATGGGTCCGGAATCGGGTCGCTATTCGCCGCCATTCGCGGCTGGAAAGGAAGCTGCCCTCCCGGTCCATGAGCTGAGAGAACTGGCGATCGGCATCGTCGAACGCCAGATACCCAGCTTCGGGCTGCTGCTGCCGATCTTCCACCCGCTCGAGGCGAACGACCGGCGCCGCGTCTACTTCTTCCGCTGGGAGGACCTGTCCGAACCGCTGCCGGAGTCAGAACTGCCGCCGTTCGTCCAGGTCGGACTGTACGCCGACGGTCGACTGGCCAGCTTTGCCGACACCCTTTCCGGTACGGTCCGACAGCTGCCCGGATACGCCGAACCGATACTCAGCCTTCCGGCCAGCTGGTCGAAGTACAGGATGGAGGCGGCCGGCTAGGGAACCCAGTTAGCGATCCGAACCCGCCCCCAACCGCACCTCGCCGACGAAACAAAACGAAAATCCGAAAGCTGCATGTCGGACGAAGGCGACGCTGGACGGAACGGACAAAAAACCGGCTCATCCGTGGGGGAGGGCCGGTTTTGTTTTGTCTGAACGGAGGACTAGTCCGATCGAGCCATCTTTTGCTGCCCGGCAGACCTGTCGCCGACCGTCATCGTCTCCTAGAGCGTTTTCGCGACAGATTCTTAACTTCGGCGGAAAACTGATCGCCACGGTCAAACTCGTTCACGAACAGACCGAAGCTGGCGCAGCCCGGCGAAAGAAGAACCGTATCCCCTGCCCCGGCCAATCCGGCCGACAGGCGCACCGCCTCGGCCATGGAGCTGACGACAGTCACCGTACCCGAGAATCCGGCCGACCTGAGGGACCGCATCATCTTGGGCGTTGCCGTGCCGTCTAGCATGACCGCATCCGAGACCATTCGGGCGGCCGCCCGTCCCCAGTCCCCGAACCTGAGTTTCTTGTCCGCGCCGCCGGCCAGAATTATCGTCTTCGCCCCCTTGCGCTGCATGGCCCTCATGGCGGCGATCGACGCGTCGGGCATGGTGGCGGTCGTATCGTTCACGTACCTGACTCCGTCTAGGACCGCCACCGTCTCCAGCCGACCAGGCACGCCTCGGAAAGAGCGCACGGCTGCGGCGATGGTGCGGATCGGCACGCCGAATTTCCTGGCCGCGGCGCAGGCGGCAAGCACGTTCGAGAGGTTGTGCTCGCCCACCAGCCGAATCTCCGACACCGGCAGCACCGGACGCTCTACGCCGGACTCCCGCAGCGTGATCATGCCGCTCCGGACGAAACACCCGTCGCCCTTCTGCGGACGGACCGAAAACATGAACCTCTGGCCGCCGAACGGCATGGCCGCCGAACGGCGTCCGAGCCCGATGCGCGACACGCGCTGATCGTCGCCGTTCAGCACGGCAAAATCTCCGTCATGCTGGAAGGCGACGATGAGCGACTTGGCCCTGGCGTATCCGGCCATGCCGCGATAGCGGTTGAGGTGATCCTCGAGGATGTTGGTCAGCACGGCGACATGCGGGCTGACCCGATGTCGCTCGAGCCCCTCAAGATGCCAAGAGGAAAGTTCGAGAACGACCGGAACCGGCTTACCCTTACGCGTCGCCGAACGAACCAGGCGGTCCAGGTCGTCGAGCGGCGAACGGCGGATGTTTCCGGCGACGACAGTGCGCCGGTCATGGCGCTTCATGATTTCTCCGACCAGGGACGTGACCGTGCTCTTGCCCTTGGTGCCGGAAATTCCCAGTATCGGCACCGGACAGAGCAGAAAAAATATCGCCATGTCCGTCTCGACACGAACGCCGGCCCGCTTCGCCGCGGCCAGAAACGGATTTCCGTCGGGTACGGCCGGATTCCTGATGACCAAATCGGTATCGGTGAAGTCGGATTCGTCATGGCGCCCCAGCACGAACTTCGGCCGGTAGACCCGACCGACGGAATTCGACCTCAAGGCCTGCCGGTAGGCAGATAGCAGACCGGCGACCGACGCCGAAAGCTCCGACCTGGACTTGAGATCGGTCACTGTCAGGCGAGCGCCGCGACGGAGCAGCCACCTGGAAACGCCCAAACCGCCCTGGTTTACTCCCAGGCCCATGACCGTCACCCGCTTTCCGCGGAACCACTCGAATGAGATATCTTCCTGACTCCCCTTCATATCCGGTGATTATTTATTCCTGCTTCCGAGTCGGGCCAAAAACGGCCAAACCAGCAGCTGAACGGTCATCCGAGCGTACTGGACCATTCCCGGCAGCAGGCCAATCTTCTTCGTCTTGCGAACGAAATTCAGTCCTGGCAGGACCGTAGCCGATATCGGCAGCCGATTGAGCCGGCAGACTCGATCCAGCGCCAGCTCCACCCCGTATCCCGCCATCTGATACGCCGGCACCGACTCGAAGACGTCACGGCGCATGGCCCGCTGGCCGCTCAGGAGCGGCAGGCGCAGGGCCAGCCAATTATAGAAAGGGTTGCGGTCGCACAGTCCGACGTTCATCGCCGTCCGACCCGACATGACCGGACCGATCAGCCGACGGACATGCTCTGCGGTCAGCCCGACCAGGTCGGCATCGAAAAAGCAGACGACCGGATCGTCCACCCGGGCCATGCCGCGCACCATGGCCCCGGCCTTGCCGACGTTCTCCGGCAGGATCAGCACCTCGGCTCCGGCTGACCGGGCCTCCTCCGCGGTCCGGTCGGTCGACCCGTCGCTCACCACCAGTACACGGGAAAACTCCCCGGAACCGACCAAGGTCCGCACCACTGCGCCGACCCTGCCCTCCTCGTCGAACGCCGGGACTATCGCCGCCGCCGACACCTGTGCGGTCCCGACTGTCATGCACGTCTCACGCTCATCTCGTACAGCACTTCCTCCGACCGACGGAAGCTGTTCTTCGCCTGGTCGAACTTGTTGCGCAAGTAACCGGTCAGGTCCATCTCGAGCAGGCTGCCGACGATCTCCTCGGCCAGGTCACGCACTCCGCGCACGCCGTCGATGTCGCCTTCCGTCGCCAGACGAACCTGACGCCGCTGCAGCTCACCGACCAGGTCGCACAGTCCGCCCAAAAATATGTCCGCCGGAACCTCGAACTCGCCGACCGCTATCGGGCCGAGCCGTTCGCCTCTCAGGTAGCTGCGGTAGAGACGGGCCTCGGCATATTCCTCGAGTGCGGAACGGAACGAGCCCTCGTCGGAGAGCTGAGCGATTTCCCTGGCCCGAGACAGGACCGAACCGACGCCGTCCGTCGCCTCGGACAGGAGACGGTCGGCCGTCTCGACGTCACCCCGATGCAGCGCGAAGATCGAGCGCTTCGAAGCGTTGCGGATGTCGTCGGAGAGCCGAATGGTCTCGCGCCTTCCGCTGTCGTAAACCGTGGCTTCCGCCCTGATCCGCTCCAGGTATTTCTTGTCGAGCATAGCGCTACTTTGCCGCACTGCCGCGAAACCGGCCACACAGTTCGGCGATCTGCCGCCGGCATTCGGCCGGATCGCCGGCCTGACGCCTTATTTCGGCCTTGCGGCGACGAATGTGAATCCTAACGCTCTTGGGCAGCTGCCTGTCCGGTCTTCTGTTCGACATGCGGTTCTGGGTTAAATTTCTAGTCAACTATGGCCCATTTTCGCCTTTTTGCCAAGGGCCGAGGCTAAATCGCAGTCAGACGATCCGATGCCGAAAACAAAAGTCGGGACCAGGGAAATGATCCCGATCACCGGACACCGACCTCGGCTACAGATCAGCCGGTTCCGTCAGGTCGGCATACAGCTCCTCGGTCAGCCGACCGACCCTCTCCCAGCTGTACTCGGCGGCGATCCAGCGCGTGGCCCTCTCACCGCGCAGCTTGACCACCTCCGGATGGTTGATCAGCGACTGCAACTTGGCCGTCAGGTCCAGCACGTTGCCGCTCACGAACGTGACGCCGCTGCCGTCGAGCGGTTCCCGATTTTCCGGAATGTCGGAGGTCAGGACGCAGCGGCCGAAAGACATGGCCTCAAGGATCGTCAGGGCCAGACCTTCGATCTCCGACGGCTGGACGTAGACATAGGCGTTAGCGTAGAGCTGCTGCAGCGCCCGGCCGGTCTGGAAACCGGTAAAGACGATGCAGCTGTCGCCGCTGGCCTTGAACCGGATGAAATCCTCGTAGTCCCGGTCCGCACCGCCGCCGCCGACGATCACCAGCCTCAAGTCTGTCTGCAGCCGAGCAAAGGCCTCGATCAGGTGATGCATCCCCTTGGGGCGGATGAAACGTCCGACGGTCAGGATATATCCGTTCGGCCTGAGCCCCCAATTCTTCAGCTGGTCGTCGCCCGGATATTCGCCGATCGTCGCGCCGTTCGGGATGTAGTCGGTTTCAGTTCGGTAGGTCCGGTCGCAGTATTTCTGTATGTTGCGCGACACGACGATCGTACGGTGAGGGAAATACATGGCCGACCACTCCCCGAGACGCAAGTATGCCCTGGCCAGCAGTCCCCACTTCTGGTGCAACCGATCGATGCTGTGAAACGTCACCACCACCTTGGAGCGGCGGGCAAACAGACGCGGGATCCAGGACAGGGTCGCCGGACCGACGCCATGATAGTGAATGACGTCAAACCGCCCGGTCACGGCCAGGAGGGTGCTGACGAACGTCCTGGTGATGGTGTCGAGCTGCTTGGTCGGCAACGAAAATACCGGCCTAAGACGAAATCCGCGATGCCGATTGACGACCGGACCGCGAACGAAGACCGTCACG
>JBDRRB010000053.1:0-32645 GCA_043825985.1 bacterium
AGGAGAGGAGATGAAAAAAAGCAGCATCGCCATTCTGGCGGCCCTCGTGGTCGCCGGAAGTCTCGTGGCCTACTCGATCGCCGTCTACGGCGGTCGGGTAATCGAAGCCGGTGACAGTCTCCTGACCGACCTCGGCGACCGCATCGGCGGCGACGGGGCCAACGACCAGGCCGGCGGCGGCGAGGCCGCCCCGGCCGAACCGCAGATCGCCCAGGCCGGCGGCGGCGAGGCCGGCGACGACCAGACCGGCGGTGGCGAGGCCGGCGACAGCAGCGGCGGCGACGACGAACCCACCGCGGCCCAGCCCCCCCAGGCCCCCGCGGCCGAACCTCCGAGCGCCCCAGCCCAGCCGAGTGGCCGGGTCCCGACTGGCACCCGATACCCCATCCAGGGGATCGCGAGTGTCTACGTCCCCGGACAGGCCTCCGTCACGGAGAGATCCGGGACGGCGGTCGAGATCCATGGTCCGGCCATCTTCCGGCCCATCCAGCCGGCAGTGGCCCCGATGGCAGCTCCGGCCGGGTCTATCCCGGTGACTGAGCTCGGCCCCGGGATCTGCTCGGCGGTCGTCGATCGCCGGGCAGAACAGACGGTGATCACCGTCGGCGGCTCGGAGCAGGACGGCTATTACCTCCAGATGGAGGGACCGGCCGTCGTCACTCCAACCGCCTGCCCCCCGGCGCCGCAATAGCGCCCGGAGGCGGCCACCCCCGGAGGACGCGCCACTGCAATGGTGGCGCCCGAAAAAACTCACCTACTTAGACCCCGGACGAAAACCGGGGTCTTCCTTTTGTCCAAAAAAACGGCCTGAGCCTGGGTCTTGAACTTTATTTCGGCTTCGTCTATATTGTTCATGCCATCGAAAGGACCGGTGGTGTAGCCCGGTTAACACGTCTCCCTGTCACGGAGAAGATCGAGGGTTCGAATCCCTTCCGGTCCGCCATCGAAAACGTCACCTGCCAACGGTAGGTGGCGTTTTCGATTGTCTGGAGATGACGGGGATTCGAACGGGCAGAAGTGAGCGGCGAGCGCCCGTCGAGGCGAGAGCCGGCGAACGTCGCGGTGTCCGAGCCGGCGAGGACACGGCGCTGCCCAGGGCAAGGAAGTCCGGCGTTCGGCCGGACGACACGACAATCCCTTCCGGTCCGCCATGAGAGGCCGGCCGTCACCAGACGGCCGGCTTTTCTGTTGCGGCGGACCGAGGCGGGCCAACTGCTTGGCCCGCACGGGGATTCGAACGCCGGAGCGATGTCCCGCCGACCCTGCCGAGAGGCGGGACCGCGAGGCGGTGGCCAGGCCGAGCCGGCGGAAGCCGACGAGAGCCGAGGCCGAATCCCTTCCGGTCCGCCATCGAAAACGTCACCCGCCAACGGTAGGTGGCGTTTTCGATTGTCTGGAGATGACGGTGATTCGAACGGGCAGAAGTGAGCGGCGAGCTGGCGAGCAGCGAGACAGGCGACAAAAGTCGCCCGGGCATAGCAGGTTTCAGTTTTTTGCCCGAGGCCTTGCCGAGAGATCTACGTTCACCCTGAAGCAATCTGATTCATGAATAGGTAACCAAGCTCATATTAAAATGTGCCTAGGATGGCACGCCCGAGGGACCCGGGCTCCGGCGGAACGCCAAGGCCGGATACGGCCGAGGCGTGGGTGAGGAGGAATCCCTTCCGGTCCGCCGTCAAAAAGGCGATCGCCGCCATGCAATTGACCTTTTGATTGTTTGACAATACTCCTAACCAAAACTAATCTCCTCCCTAGAGGGGACCGATGACAGACACGATAAACACCGAGCCGACCGAACCACAACTGATCGAACTGCCGTTAGACGCGTCAAAGCCGGAACGAACGCTTCTTTCGCTAGACCTCCCCAAACTGTCGGCCACCCTCGGGTGGCCGATCACCGTCTCCTATTACGTTTTTTTTACGGCCCAAGGAGAGACCGCCGGAAACCACTGGCATCGGGAAAAAAGGGAGCTGTTCCTTTGCCTTCAGGGAGAACTCAGGGTGTCGACCGTCGACATTTCAACCGGCAGAATCGAGCGGCGCATCCTGACCTCCTACCCACGGCACGGCGAACGGCTGATCAGGGCCCTCTACATACCGACCGGAACACCGCATGCGGTCCGTAGCCTGACCCCCGACTCAATCCTGTTGGTCCTGGCCAATCAGCCGCCCCGGACTCCGGAAGACGACCACGAGTACACGGTGCCTCCACTCTGACGCCGTCCCGACCGACAAAGACACGCCCGATCGGGCATGTCTTTTTTGAACCGAAGTCCAGAAATACAGTGCGGTCTATTTCCGGCCGGCCCTCCTCCCCAATCTCCCTTCCAGCTTCTGCAGCCGTTGGGTCGTCTTGATCACGGTATCCGGATTGAGCGAGATGCTGTCGATCCCCTCCCGCAGCAGGAACTCGGCGAATTCCGGCCAGTCCGACGGCGCCTGGCCGCAGATGCCGATCTTGACTCCCTTCCGCTTGGCGGTCCTGATCACGGACCGGATCGACTCGAGCACCGCCGGATTGCGCTCGTCATAGAGGTGGCTGACCAGCTCGGAATCGCGGTCCACGCCCAGGGTCAGCTGGGTCAGGTCGTTCGAGCCGATGCTGAAGCCGTCGAACACGTCGGCGAAGGCGTCGGCCATTATTATGTTCGACGGTATCTCGATCATGACGAACACCCGCAGGCCGTTCTTGCCGCGCTTCAGTCCGGCCTTGGCCATGGTCCGCAGCACCCGCTTGCCCTCCTCCGGCGTGCGGCAGAATGGAATCATCATCACCACGTTGGTCAGGCCCATGACGTCGCGGACCCGCCGGAACGCCTCGCACTCGAGAAGAAAGGCCGGCTCGTACTTGGGATCGTAGTAGCGCGACGCGCCGCGCCAGCCGATCATCGGGTTCGACTCCTTCGGCTCGAACTTCGATCCGCCGATCAGTCCGGCATACTCGTTCGACTTGAAGTCGGACGTCCGCACGATCACGTCGTTGGGCCAGAACGCGGCGGCCAGCCGACCGATCCCCTCGGACAGGCGGCTGACGAAGAACTCCTCCCGGCTGTCGTAGGCCAGGGCCAGCTCGTCGATGGCCCGCTTCTCCTCCGTCTCCAGGCGCGAATGGTTGAGGATGGCCAGCGGATGGGCCTTGATGAAGTTGGTGAAGATGAACTCGGTCCGGGCCAGGCCGATGCCGGCGTTCGGGATGAACGACAACTCGAAGGCCGAGTCCGGCTCGCCGACGTTCATCATCACTCGCGTCCGACGCGGACTCCTGAGCCCGCGCAGCTTGGTCCGACGGATCTCGAACGGCAGCAGGCCGGAATATATCCGACCTTCCTCCCCCTCGGCGCAGGACACCGTTACTTCCTGCCCGTCCTTCAGCGACGACGTGGCGCCGGCGGCGCCGACCACGGCCGGTATGCCCAGCTCGCGCGAGACGATCGCGGCATGGCAGGTCCGACCGCCGCTCTCGGTGACGATCGCGGCCGCCTGCTTCATGATCGGCACCCAGTCCGGATCGGTCATCTCGGTCACCAGCACCTCGCCCGGCCTGAACTTCGGCATGTCCTTGGCGTCGCGGACGATCCGCACCCGGCCGTGGCCGATCCTCGACCCGACCGACAGGCCGGCCAGCAGGGCCTTACCCGTACCCTTGAGCCGGTATTCCTCGATGACGTTCCGGTCGCGCTCCGACTGCACCGTCTCCGGCCGGGCCTGGACGATGAACAGCTCGCCGGTCCGCCCGTCCTTGGCCCACTCGATGTCCATCGGCTGATCGTGCCCGGCCAGCCGCGAATAGTACCGCTCGATCTCCATGCCCCACTTGGCCAGCTGCAGCACCTCGTCGTCGGTCAGGCAGAACAGCCGCCGCTCGCCCGCCGGCACTGCCACCTCGCGCACTGGAGACTTGCCGTGCGGCGCGTACTCGATCCTGGTCTCCTTGTCGCCGATGTCCTTGCCGACGATCGGCCGCTTCCCGTCCCGGAGCGGCGGCTTGAAGACGAAGTACTGGTCCGGATTGACCTTGCCCTGGACCACGCTCTCGCCCAGCCCGTAGGCGGCGTTGATCAGCACCACGTCCCGGAAGCCGCTTTCGGTGTCGACCGTGAACATCACCCCGGCCGAGGCCAGGTCCGACCGCACCATCTTCTGCACGCCGACCGACAGGGCGACCTTCAGGTGGTCGAAACCCTTCTCCTGCCGATAGGCGATGGCCCGGTCGGTGAAGAGCGAGGCGAAGCAGCGACGGACCGAATCGACGAGCGACCGCTCGCCCTGCACGTTCAGGAACGTCTCCTGCTGGCCGGCGAACGACGCGCCGGGAAGGTCCTCGGCCGTGGCCGACGACCGCACGGCGACGTCGCAGTCCTTCATGCCGCACCTGACCGACAGCTCGCGGTAGGCACCGGCGACTGCCTCGACCAGCTCGTCCGGCAGCTTGGCCGACAGGATCATCTTCCGTACCCGACTGCCGCGCCTGGCCAGCTCGCCCACGTCGGACGTGTCCAGTCCGGCCAGCTCCTGCCGGATCCGATCGCGCAGACCGGCGCTGTCGATGAAGTGCCAATAGGCGTCGGACCCGACGGCAAAACCGTCCGGCACGCTGATGCCGCGCCTGGACAGGTGCCTGAACATCTCGCCCAGCGACGCGTTCTTGCCGCCGACCAGGGCCACGTCCCCCATTCCCAAACCGGCGAAAGGATAGACGAACCGGCCGGCCGGCCTGCGGGACGCCTTTTGAATGGACTTCTTGCTGCTCATACGGTTCTGATCTCGACCAAGTTTATGTTTCCCGGCACGCCGACTGGCTCGCCGGCGACGACGATTATCTTGTCGCCGGTCCGGGCCAGCTTCTCCTTCTTCAGGTAGCCCAGGGACCGGTCCACGAGCTCCTCGACGGTGTCGCAGTGCGGCAGCAGGAACGGCTTCACCCCCCAGGACAGGTTCATCTGGTTGCGCACCCGGTCGTTCGGCACGGCCACGACGATCGGCATGGGCGGACGGTAGCGGCTGACGATGCGGCCCGTGTCGCCGGACAGTGACGCCGCCAGGATCAGCTTGGCCCCGATGTTCCTGGCCAGCAGGTTGGCCATCTCCGAAACCGCGCAGTCGATGTCGCGGTTCGTCTCCGACGGCTCCTCGTCCATGTCGTCGTACTCGGAGTCCTCGGTCTCGGAGACGATCCGGGACATCGTCTCGACCGACTCGAGCGGATACTTGCCGCTCGCCGACTCGCCGGAAAGCATGACCGCGTCGGTGTGGTCGATGACGGCATTGGCCACGTCCGAGACCTCCGCCCTGGTAGGCCGCGGATTCCTGATCATCGAGTCGAGCATCTGCGTCGCCACGATCACCGGCTTGGCCGCATCCAGGCACAGGTCGATGATCCGCTTCTGGATAAGCGGCACCTCCTCGGCCGGCATCTCTATTCCCAAGTCGCCCCGGGCGACCATGATCCCGTCCGCCGCCTCGATGATCTCGGCGATGTTCCGGACCGCCTCATGCTTCTCGATCTTGGCGATGATCCTGATCGGCGGAAATACGCCCGACGGCCGACCGGACTCGCGTTCCAGCTCCTTGATCTGGTAGCGCAGGTCGTAAATCTCCTTGGCCTCGCGGACGAACGACAGGGCCACCCAATCGACCCCCTGCGAAACGCCGAACGCCACGTCCTGCCGGTCCTTGTCGGTGATGGCCGGAATCGAGAGCGAAGCCGTCGGCAGGTTGATTCCCTTGTGCGAAGTCAGGACTCCGCCGGTGGTCACCTGACAGGTGATGTCGTGCCCGCTGACGCCGATGACCTTCACGTCCATCAGTCCGTCGTCGAGGAGCAGCTTGTCCCCCGGCTTGACGTCGCCGTGCAGTCCGCCGTAAGTAACGCCGATCCGACCCGACCCAGGATCGGCATCGGTCGTCAGCACGATCTCGCTGCCCAACTCAAGGCGTATCCCGTCCTTCGGCAGGTCACCGACCCTGATCTTCGGGCCCTGCAGGTCCTGAACGATGGCGATCGGCTCTCCGGTCTCCTCCGATATCTTGCGGATGGCCGCGATCATTGCGGCATGGTCCTCGTACGTGCCGTGTGAAAAATTAAGCCGGGCGACGTTCATTCCGGCCCGGACCATCTTCGACAGCATTCCCGGATCGGACGACGAGGGTCCGATCGTGCAGATTATCTTGGTGTGCTTCTTCTGCCGCATAGCGCATGAACGAATTTCGGTCTTAGTAACCGCGGTCTGCCCTGGCCGAACCTGATTCGGACGCGGCGCCGCAACTAAAAGATAGCAAAAAACGGGCGCCTTGGCCCGATTTCCATCGTCACAGCAGACATGTTCCGTCCGAACTACCCGGCTTTTGCGACGGACTTCTTGAGCCGATTGCGGCTGACCATCCGGTTCAGCTCGTCGCGGAAGCTCTCGACGTCCTCGAACGACCGGTAGACCGAGGCAAATCTAATATAGGCCACCGAATCGAACTTGTGCAGGTGCAGCATCACGACCTCACCGATCTCGCTGCTCCTGACCTCGTTGCGCCGCAGCCTCTGGATGTCTCGCTCTATGACCCCCAGGAGGGAACGGATGCCGTCTGCTTCGCACGGACGCTTCTCCAGCGCCTTGCGCAGCCCCGACTCGAGCTTGCTGCGGGAATAGGGTTCCTTCCGTCCGTCACTCTTTATCACCTGCAGATCGAGCAGCTCCATCCCTTCAACGGTCGAGAAACGAAAGTCGCACCCGACGCATTCGCGCCGACGCCGCACCGACACGCCGTCCGACGATACGCGCGAATCCACTACCTTGGTGTCGTCGTTGGAGCAGACTGGGCACTTCATCGCCGATGCTTACGGCAGCTTGCGCCGAATGAAGGCCGGAATCTCCAGGTCCTCCTCAGCCGCGGCAGCGGCCGTAGCCGGCTGGCGTTCCGTCGGCTCGTCCGCACTGCTGTCCTGAGCCTTGATTGGTCTCCGGACAAACGCCTCCAGGCCCTCAGTGAGGCCGCGCAGTATGACGTTCTCCTTTGACTCCTCGACCTCCTCCTCCTCTTCCTCCTCAACGTCGTCGCTGTCGATCACTTCCATCGCCGGGACAGAACGACGAACCGGCATCGGACGGACAGCCGGAGCCTCCCGCTGGCCGAACTTCTCCGACGAGAACGGATTCGCCTCCTTGGACGTTCTGGTTCGGCTGCCCTTTTCGGAGTCGAATCCGGTGGCGATGACGCAGACCTTGACCTCGTCCTTCAGGCTCTCGTCCACGACCGCTCCGAAAATGACCCGGGCTTCCGGATCGGCGTTGCCGGTGATTACCTTCGATGCCTCGTCGAACTCGAACATGGACAGGTCAGTGCCACCGGTGATGGTGAACAGGATTCCCTTGGCACCCTCGATCGACATCTCCAGCAGCGGGCTAGAAATGGCCTGCTTGGCGGCGGCAATGACCCGATTCTCGCCGGTCGCGACACCGATGCCCATGAGGGCCGAGCCGGTATTCTGCATGATTGCCTTCACGTCGGCGAAGTCGACGTTGACCAGTCCGGGGACGGTGATTATCTCCGAGATGCTCTGCACGCCCTGACGCAGCACGTCATCGACCGCCTCGAACGCGTCGATCAGGGTGGTCTTCTTGTCGATGACGGACAGAACCCGATCGTTGGGAATGGCGATGATCGTATCGACCTGTGCGGCCAGATTCTCGAAGGCCCGGTCGGCGATGTTCTTGCGCTGCACGCCCTCGAAAGAGAAGGGGCGCGTAACCACCGCCACGGTCAGTGCGCCGCAGTCGCGGGCGATCTCGGCGATGGTCGGGGACGCCCCGCTGCCGGTTCCGCCGCCCAGACCGCAGGTGATGAACACCATGTCGGCACCGTTGAGCGTCTCGCGAATCTCGTTCTGGTTCTCCTCGGCCGACTGCTTGCCGACGTCCGGGTTCATCCCGGCGCCCAATCCGCGAGTCACCGACTTGCCGAGCTGGATCTTCTTCGGGGCAGCCGAATTATGCAGCGCCTGGACGTCGGTATTGGCGACGACGAACTCGACACCCTTGATCTTCGACCTGATCATCCGGTTGATGGCCGAACCGCCGGAACCGCCCACACCTATTACCTTAATCTTGGCGAACGATTCGATTGCCGGTTTGACTTCTGCCATAGACGTTTGGTTAGCGGCGGTGCGGATGCCAAAAAAATCGGCACCGAACGCGACCTCCTCCTGAAAATCCGTACTACTTCAGTAAGAATATGGGAGCGGACCGGTCAGCGTCAAGAAAAAATGTTATGAAATTGAACAAAAAATGTACTCTCTGACCCAAAAGGAAGTCCCCAAAAGGTCATAAAAACGCAAAATCGACGCCGAGGCGCCGATCTCTCTTTCTTTAATTAAAGAAGGTCCATTAGGCCGTCTGGCCGAACAATTTCCTGATACCCTTGGTTACCGCATCCACTGGCTTATACCGAGACAGCAGACCACCCCTCTTGGAGTCGATCGGCTGCTCGTTTATTCCCCACTGCACCAGTCCGATGGCCGTCGAGAACGACAGGTCGTTGACCCGATCGGTGATGCTGGTCATGCCGACCGGATAGCCCAACGAGACCGGAAGCCGCAGCTTGTCCTTAGCCAACTCAACCAGACCAGGCAGTTTGGCACCGCCGCCGGTCAGGACAACTCCTGCCGGAAGCATGCCGCTCCGTCCGGCGTTTTTCAGTTCCTTGTCCACCTTCTCCATCAGTTCCTCGCAGCGAGCCTCGGCAATCTGCGAAACAAACCGCAACGAGATCTCCTCGCTGTCCTGGACGCCGAGTTCCTTCAGGTCGATCCGGTCGTTCTTGCCGTAGGTCTTGGGCATGGCCGAGACGTACTGCAGCTTGACCCGCTCGGCCACGTCGATCGAAGTTCGAAGCCCGATCGCTATGTCGGCCGTCACGTGATCGGACCCCAGCGGAACGGTGCCGATATGAAGCAGGTCGCCGTGCTCGAAAACCGCCAGTCCGGTCGACGAACCACCGATGTTGACCACGGCCACGCCGAGCTCCTTCTGACGCGAAGTCAGCACCGCCTCGGCGGCGGCCAACGGCCCCAAGACCAGCTTCTCGATGTTTACTCCAGTGCGGTAAATGCACTTAGTCAGATTCTTTATGTGGGAAGATAGGCCCTGAATAATCTGCGTACTGACCTCCAGACGTATGCCGGACATGCCGACCGGATCCTTGATGTCGGCCTGCCCGTCGACGGAAAAAGTCCGCGGTATGACGTGGATGATCTCGTGGTTCACCGGAGTGGCCACAGTCTGTGCGGCCTCGACGGCCCGTTCGACGTCCTCCTCACGTATCTCACCGTCCGGTCTGGAGACAGCTACGACACCCTTGCTCTCGAGCATGCTCACGTGCAGCCCGGACACGGAAACCCAAGCCGAACCGACCGGCAGGCCGGTCATTCGTTCGGTCTTCTCGATGCAGCCGGAAACAGAAGAAACGGCATCCTCGATGGAGTTTATGATCCCTCGATTGATGCCCTCGGACGGAATCTCAGCGGCTCCAATAATGTGAACCTGCCCCCTTTCCGCGTTGGGTAATCTCTGTCCGACTGCGATCCTGACCGCAGTCGAGCCTATGTCTATTCCGACAAACAATGAATCTTCCGCCATAAGGTCGGATCAACTGCCCTAACCGAACAGTTTACTCAAGATATGCGGCCCCAGTATAAACAGACCCACCAAGGATGCAGCCACGGACGCCAGGAGAACTGTCCCGGCCATTATATCCTTGACATCCTTGACACGCATATGAACCCGCGGCTTGAGCAGGTCGGTGACCCGTTCAAAAATACTGTTCATCAATTCTAGCACGAGAATAAAGGCAACAGCAAGCGTCAAAATTGCCTTTTCCATACTGCTGACCTCAAGCAAAAACATGACCAAGATCACCAGCAGTCCGACGACGGACTGAACACGAAAATTCTGTTCCTCGCCAAAAACACGACGAAGACCGTCCCAAGCATAGGACAGACTGACCCTAAACTGTTTGTGCCTGGAGATCATGGATGATAGATAACTCTTTCCTTCAACAGAACCTCTTGCTGCAGACCGAACATCTCGTTTTCCTGCTTTTCAGTCAGGTGATCATAGCCCAGAAGGTGCAGCATGCCGTGAACCACCATAATCAGGAACTCATCGCCGATAGTCCTCCCGACAACCTTGGCCTGCCGACGAACCTGAGGCAAGGACACGACGATCTCGCCCAACGTACGTGTCTTTCCGGGAGAGATGTCCGGCCAATCGTCGCCATCTTCGTCATAGGCAAAAGACAGCACATCGGTAGTCTTGTCCTTACCTCGATACTGCCGGCTGAACCGCCTCATGACGTCGTCGCCAACAACCGAAACTGACATTTGATAGTTCCCCTTCCCGCCTCCCTGCCTAAAAGCAGAGGCGGCGACCCGCTGAACCAAATCCACCGTCAGGCCACTCGGCAACCGACCATCCACTTCGATCTTAAGCATACGGATCCAGCTTACCCCAAGTCACCGTTCGGAGCCAAAAACAGAAGAAAAATCCGGCTCTCACTGTATCGGCAGCCCGGCCGGAGAACCTGACGACTGGGAATCCTCCGACAATTCAGGTTCCGGCTGCGGCTGAGCGATCTCACGCACAAACACCAAACTGTTGGCCATCATCGACAGTGTCACTCGATAGCGTATCTCGGACTGGCCTCCCAAATCGTAACGAAGCAGGGCGACGTTCGTCCCGTCGGAAATGACCACTGTCCGCCGATCGGCCATCGTCACCTGTTCGAATCCGCGCCGGTTAATCGACCTCTCAACCTGACCGGAGACGTTCAGGCCGGTGACCGGCGCGACCTTAAGCCAATCGGTCAGCTGCATGCCGGATTCCTTCTCGTACACGGCGACGGAAATTGTCTCTCCGGTTGTGGCCGCAAAACGTATCTCCCGGTCAACCGGCAGCTCGTTCTTTCTCCAGGCGGTCGGGTAGTAGACCTCTACGCCCAGATCGACGCTCTTGACGGCGGACACTCCTGGATTATCGATCAGCCTGGACGGTTCCTTCCTGGCCGGGTCAAACAGATTGAGAACTTCGTTCAAGTCGACAAAACTGTCCCCATCCCCGTTCGCGCCATGTGGGTCGCTTCCGAAAATGTCGGTTTCCTCTATATCGGTAATTCCGTCGCTGTCAGAGTCAGCTGAGGCCACCGGCTCTGACGGCTGGCAGTCCGAGGGGCACGACCCGGCCGTCTCTTCGCCGGCGCACTGGCCGTCGCCACAGACCGCGGGTGGTAGGCAGTCCGAAGGGCATGATCCGGCCGTCTCGTCGCCGGCGCACTGGCCGTCGCCGCAGACCGGTTCCGGCTGCCGGCAATCGGAAGGACATGACAGGTAGCTCTCCGCGCTTTCGCAGTTTCCGTCGCCGCAGACCGGTGGCGGCGGCTCGCAGTCGTTGGGGCAGGCGGCAAAGGTCTCGCCCTGTTCACATGCGTCGTTGCCGCAGACTGCAGGCGGCGCGGCGAAGAACAGAAAATACGCGGCGACTGCCAATGCCCCGACCAGCAGTATGACCATCAGGGCGACAATTGCAGAAAACTTCCGACTGGACTTGGCTGCCGGCTTGTTCGGTGCCGATGTCGGTACCGAAACGGGAGCCGAAACCGGCGGAACGGCAGCAGTGGTCGCCTCTTCCTTCGGTTTCGCACCGGCTGCAGCACCGTAAAACTCCTCCGGCATGACGAAAATCACCGGTTCGTCCTGGTTGGGAATTCCGGCTCCGACCGGCTTATCCAAGCCGTCAGCAGCGATCTTCTCGTCAGCCATAAATGATTGTCTTACTGCGGCAGGTTGAACAGCCGACCCGGACCGCTCGGATCGTAACCGGCCCGGACTTCCTCGCCGTCAATATAGCCATCACCGTCAGTGTCAGGATTGACCGGATCGGTCGAGTACTGGCGAATTTCCTCGCGGTCAGTCAGGCCGTCAGCGTCGGTGTCGGCGATCTGGGGATTGGTTCCGAGGGTCGACTCTTCGGAATCGCTCAGTCCATCGCCGTCGGTGTCGACCGGCTGATTAGCCGGCTCCGGCGAAACGACCGGCTCGTTCGGGGAGGCAGCGCAGTCGCTCGGACAGTCGAGACTGCCCTCGTCGGCCTGACAGATGCCGTCTCCGCAGACCGAAAGGCTCAGCGGACAGTCGGCCGGACAGGAAAACTTGTCCTCATCGGAATCGCAAGAGCCGTTACCGCAGTTCGACACGTTCTCCTGAATCGGAGCGACGGAACCGGACTGGTCATCTGTGACCGCATCCAAGGGCATGGCGTCATCAGTACCGCCGTCGCGCAGCAGAAAATACCAGACTGCACCGCCGACCAGACCGATCACCAGCAGGAACACCACCGCGAACAGCAGCTTGGACGGACCGCGAGAGGCGGCGGCATCTATCTGAGGGGTAATGCCGGCGATCGGTGTCGGTCTCGTCGGCAAAGGCTGACCTCCGGCAGGAAGCTGCGATCCGTCGACTCCCTTGGCCGGCTCGGTCTCGGCAAAAATGTCTACTGGCTGATTCTGTTCGTCAAACATATGAATGCACTTTTTTCTTTAGCTTATGCAAGATGCCTATCTCTCAATCGACAATCCAGAAAAAGACTCCTCTACGCCAAACTCGTCCGTACCGCGCAGACGAAAAAGAAAATTACCATTTTCTAAGCCAACCACATTAACACCATGCTCGGTCGTCAAGACATCATCCGATATCGTACCGCTTCCATAATCCTCATTAAAGCCAAAATCGACGGATGAAGTCATTGGCCGACTAGTTTTCCAAGACACAGACACCGAATTATCGGTCAAAATTGATATATCAAAATCGCTAAATGAACCTAACTGAACACAGTCAGACCAACATTCATCAACGGATTCTTCAGCCGAACAAATGCCATCACCACAAGTCACCAGTTGGTTGGGCAACTGGTCATCCTGCTGAAATATGGATGAAGATTCTCCTGAATCATCAGTTACGACGGACGAATCGACAGGTATCGACTGAGGTCTAAAACCTCGTCCTCGTATCACTGCAAAAGTCGCTAAGCATATTGCTAACACTACAGCCCCAGCAAGAATGGTAATAATCAAATGCCTATTTTGCATGAACATCAAATTTAGTGACAAATGTACTCAAACAGACTGTCAGCCAACGTTCGAGCGTTCAAACCGCTCGTTCCACCCCCTACATCGTAACTTATGTAACGCTGTTCAGCCGCAAGACGCGAACCAGTACCATCGTTAGTAGAAGGCAGAGCCGGCAACCACTGATCCTTAAAACTTTCCTTCCCTATCACGAACAATTCTACATAACTACCAACACATCCTGGCAACATGCAATTTTTAGCGGCATCGGTAACATCATCTAATCGTATTGAGGCCATCAGTCCGGTTGGCATTAGATTGCTTCCGGTGGGAGGTGGCTCATCGCTCACGACGACAACATAAGGTTGAGCGTCCGCACGCCAAGAAATGCCGTAGTCCCAAATTTCCTCGACTGCCGGGTCGCACCCGTCGGCTGGATTGCATCTTACCGATCCCGGACGCATTAACGCATAGGCCGAACCGTAAACCGGTTCACGACCGCCGATCTCGCATTTTGCTGTTACCGGACTTCCGGTCCAACAGTTATCGAGCGTTAGCTGCAACTTTTCGTTAAATCTAGAAACATTATCCAACTGAACGAACATGAATGGCGAATCTCCATCTGGATTTGTATTCAAGTAACGATTGGTAGGGTGCCTTTTCATCAAATTAAGCGTTGCTCTCTCAGTTTGACCAATAGTCACAAAACCAAACCTATGATCCGCACCAGCACGATCAAACGTTCTCACAAACTCCTGCAATGAAGAGATTAATGAACGAATGACTGCGTTCATCGATCCAGTCACGTCGATCACGAACACCATGTCAACCTTTCGATGCAGATACGGCGGCAGGTCATCCCGATCGTTGTTGCAGTTTCCGTCGCCTTCGCAGCGCTGCTCGCCGGCCGGAATCAGGAAAGTCGTGCCGGGAATCCGGTAGCCGGGACGGACGTCCGGATCGGTTATGCCGCAGTCCATGTCGTCCGGCACTCCGTCGTTGTCGTCGTCCGGATCGCAGACGTCAAGCAGGCTGGTCAGCGGAGCACCGCTGCCGCCGCCGGTCACCCAGTGCTGACGGTCGGTACAGAACTCGAACGGCGAGCGCGGATCGCTCCTGTCCGGCCGATCGCCGACCGGCGGAACCAGGCCCAATGCATCGTCGCGCACCTCCTCGCACGACTCCACCCACTCGCTGGCCCCTAAACCGCCAGCGACAAAGCGCTCCACTCTATCCGTATTCCTCACGATATTGATGGGATAAGTGCACAGCTCCGACTCGCGGTCAGCGCAGGAATAGTTGCAGCCGTCGAGCGAGCAGATGCCGAAGCCAGTCTGCGTACCGAAGCTCCGGTCCTTGGACCTGGTGCTGACGCAGACGTAATTCGTGCCGATGACGGCCCCGCTCGAGTCGCACCGCTCCGGACCGGGCGGACTCGACGACGGACTCTGGATCACGCCGTCACCACAGTATCCGCCGGAGACGGTACCCAACCGGCAGGCCGAGGTGCAGTAGCTGCAGGACTGACCGTATTCCGGGATGCAGGGACTGTTGTTGCTCTCACCGCTGTCGCACATCTCGCCGCCGGCCGCGTTGACGAACCCGTCGCCGCAGACGTTATTCTGGCAGATGTTGGTGCAGGCATCGTTGTTCTGGCTGTTGCCGTCGTCGCACTGCTCGTCGGTCTCGGTGATCCCGTTTCCGCAGCGGCCCGGAGCAGTGCACGACCAGGCACTCCAATGGCAGGACTGGGCGAGAGAACGGTCGCTGTCATCGAGGGCCGATGCCGGATCGTTCGGGTTGCAGGCCCGACGGAACCTCTGCTCGACGGTCGGGCAGGTGACGCACCGCTCACCATCGGCTAGGTTGCAGTCTCCGTCGGCCGAACATGCCGCACCTGACGGATGGCCGTCCGGATCCCCACGCCGCAGACAGACGCCGCGCGACTCCTCAGAACCGCCGTCGCATTGCTCGGCGCCGTTGATGATGCCGTCGCCGCAGCGCGGTGCCGGACCACGACAGTCCCACGAGCAGCTGGCGAAATTGGCTTCCGTCAGCCTACCGCGGGCAGCGCCGCAAGAGGCGACGCCGTCCGGCGGAGCAGTGACTCCGTTCGTCGCGTACAGTCCGTTGGCCGGACCGCAGTCGCACAGTTCGCTGGGGTGCGGCCGACCGTCGCCGCAGGTAAATCCGGCCCCGGTGCAGACACCGTTGCAGTGACCGTAAGTTCCGTTCAGCAGACCGTCGTCGCACCTCTCCGGCGGAGAGATACGACCGTCACCGCAGTATCCGACGCGGCAGGTACCCGGAATGTCGGTCCAGCCGCCGCAGCCCGGAGCGCAGGCTTGCTCGACTGTACCGTCAGCGCACTCCTCGCCGCCGGCCACCGACCGGACATCGCCAAGCTCACAGACCTCGCCAGGATTGAGGACGCCGTTACCGCAGCCCGCGCTCTCGCTTTCCGGCACTCCGCTGCACATCGACGGACCGGCATTCAGGCCATACACCTGCAATCCGACGGTCCCGTAGTTGCAGCCATGGACCGGACCGGCACCAGGCGGCGCATCGGACCAGGTGCAGCCCGGCGTACGTAGACAGGCATCACGGTCAACCAGCTCGATGCAGGTCTCACCGGACCAGTCCCCTCCGTCAAACTCGAAGTCGACCGACAGCTCAGCCGCACCAGCCAATGTCTGATAGCGGTAGATGTGCGAACGGGCGTCACAGACGAACTCACGGGAGGACGAGTTCCAGCAGGTCTCCTGGTCATAGCCTTCAGGACACGGAGCGAGGGAGTTCAATGGGTCCGACGGCAAAGTCCGCCCGACGGCCGACGAAAGCACGTCACCCCAGGACGGCCAGACGCTGTATGACCGGGAACGGATGTAGGTCCCCTCGCCCAAGGTCGGCAGCGGTCGGTTGGCCATGAACTGCGACCGCATGACGTGGAGATCCGACCAGCGCCGGACGTCACGAGTCAGCTTTGACTTCGGGACATCGCAGATGGCGCCGTCGCCGCAGTCGAGATCCTCGGAACAGGTCACTGCCCGGCCGCCCTCGTCGAGAACGGCCCGTCCGCCGGCCTTGCAGACGTAAGAGTTGATCAGCTCGGGCTGCCGATTGAGGTTGGCCCGACTGACAATCTGATTGAAGACGGTCACTGTCTCCGGTGCGGCGCCGTCGTTGAACGAGAACACGTTCACGTTGGTGAACAGGTCGCGGACGTCCGTCAGGTTGGCCGAACTCGCGTAAACGGTCCGACCTTCCCTCAGCGCGTCATATCCGTCGACCTTAAGCGGCGACGGTGCGCCGGAGAAGCCGCGGTCGCGATACCAGTCCAGGACACCGAGATGTCTAGGATTCTTCATGATCCTGAATCCGATGGCGTCGTTGCGCCAGGCATCTCCGGCTGCAGCGCCGGTGAAGGTCAGCAGATATTCGCGCAGTATATCGCCGCCCGGCGAGACCCGAACGAACTCCTCGTCGTTGATCGCCGGCAGCAGCCCGTCGCCGTCACCGCCGACGTTGTCTCGACAGTAATAGAAGCTGACCTTGGTCGCCGGATCGATGAACGGATACCAGAACCGTTCCTCACCGGCGACACATCCGACGCCATCAAGCGGATCGAGTACGTTTTCCGGATCCCACGGCAGGTCGAGCGTGCCACCGGCTGAACAAACCCGCATCGCCGGCCAAGGATGCTCGCACAGCATAACCGTCACCTTGGACAGTCCCGGCGGAACGACCTCACCGGGTACCGGCAGTCCGGTCTCATGGTCGCGCTGAGGCAGCGGAGTGGTGGAACCGTCCGGATTGACCGTCACGGCGCTAACCGTCACGTCAACCTCTCCGTCCTGCGGCAGGTACCCGGTCGGATCGTCCCCTAGTTCGCGGCCGCGGACCCGTACGGTGGCCCTACCAAGCTGGCGACCGTCGGCCGTTGCCGGATTGAGCACTGCCGGTGCCACGTGCGGCTCACGTTCGGACAGCGGAGTCCATTCCCAGGACCAGGAATAGTCGCTGGTCGGGACGATCAGATTGTTGTGCGCCTCTCGATTCGACACCCCACGTGCGGAGAGAACCTGATCCGGAGCGCCGACACTCGACAGAAGCACGGAGTTCGGAGAGACGATGACTTCATCGACGGTACAGATTAAGGCGCCCGTCTTGAAACCTGCCGTCAGCCCGGCTGGAGCGACCTTGACTCCACTCTTGGTTTTGGCTCCCGGATTTATCCTTACCCTGACGTTGGTGCCGGCCGGCAGGGACCGATCGAGCAGGTATTCGACCTGAGTGCGTCCACCTTCCATCTGCCTGACCACGATGTCTCCGGTCACCGAACAGAAATGGGTATGAGGGGCTCTTAGCCCATGACCCAGGACCGGACGACCAAACAGGTTACTGAAGAAAGAGGCCACTGCGGACCAGGCCCGATGGAGCAGGCCGAATGGCCTGAACACACCCGGCTCCGGCAGCGGTGGAGGGACCGGCGGAACTTCGACTATGCCGTCGATTGCGTGACCCTCGGCATCGACCGGACAACCGGCTTCACCATAGTCCGTTCCGACCAGCATATTCTGTCTGATCGAAGTCTCATCCATCGGCTGATCGAACCCGACAATGATTGCGCTGTTCCGGCAGATTTCCTCCGCGCCGTTGGCCGGATAGGTCATCTCGCCGTAAGGACGCGGCGAACAGCAGCCGGAATCGGCACAGGCCAGACCGGCCGGCGGAAGAAGCTCGGCAGGAACGCCAACCAGCAATCCCGAGCAGTAGCCGTCCGGATCGGGCTGCGAACCGCAGTTGCAGGACAACGAAACGCGAGAAGTTCCCCGGTTCGCCTCCGGAAGTCCGGCGACCGAAGCCCGGACCACGCTGGTCGTGGCGGCACCGCTGGACGAATCGTAATCCCCGGCGACCACCACCTGACGTCCGTCGGTCAGCCCGTCCGGTTCGACGTCACGGCCGTCGCATAACGGATATTCTCCCGGTCCGACAATGCCGTCGCCGCAGAAAGACGGCTGTCGGTAAAAGGCTGACGAACCTTCGTACAGGCAAGTACGGCTGCACCCGTCACCGCTATCGACGTTTCCGTCATCGCATTCCTCTCCGGCGTCGATTCGCGCATTGCCGCAGTTGCCGGCGACGACAGACCCGGTCTTCAGGCAGGTTTCTGAATCACATCCGATCGGACGAGCCGCACCGGCTATATCGCATCCCGGATCCTCGCCTGGTTCCCAGCGACCGTTTCCGCACTGACTGACGCAGGCTTCACCTTCGGGGGCCCCCGGTCCGCAGGCCGGTAGGGTTCCTTCCCGGAGACAATCCGAACTGCACCCGTCACCGTTGCGCCGGTTGCCGTCCTCGCAGGCCTCTCCGTCCGAGACGAATCCGTCACCGCAGACCGAACGCCCGGCCAACGAACCGAGGAACACGCAGCCTACGCCGTTCAGGTCAGGACGACCCTCAATGTCCTGCGTCGGATCCTTGCAGCCCGGAGGAAAGGTCAGGTCGCCGTCCAAATCGCGAACTGCCTCACAGATCTCGCCGACCGCGTTCAACGCACCGTCGCCGCAGACTCCCGGACCGGACCCTTCCGCCAGGCAGGACGAACTGCACCCGTCACCGTCAATCAGGTTTCCGTCGTCGCAGTCCTCGCCGACTTCGGCCCGGTCACGCGGAGGACGCGGATCGGCCGCTGGAGTATTGCCGCATTGCGCCACCTCACCCGAAGACCCGGCGAGGAGACACTGACTGTTGCAGCCGCTCACCGGAACCGAACTGGTATCGACAGTCTCACCAATTCCGACTGCGGAACCGGCGGCCAATGCCCTAATGAAACCGGCCAGCACAGGATTCGGATCGACTGACCAGATCCAATCGTAACTCCAAGAGTTGAGTGGCTGACCGCCAGGACTGCACTCGTCGCCAGCCGGACCAAAAGGATCGACGTTCAGCCCAAGACGTTCCCCGACGAAACGCAGGGTCGCATTCCGCGGCACTATTTCTGCCCTGGAAACGGTGCACCCTCCCCCGTCTGACCTGGTCCTGAAGGACCACTCGTAGAAGCCGGCCGCATTCAGCCCGGTCAGAGGAACGTCACTGGTCGAGAGAACCCCGTCGGCACCGCCTCGTATTCTGACCTTATAGAAGGTATCCGGCGCCAACAAAACGCCGAAGGGCAGGACTATCCTGGCCTGCAGCGCGGCATCGGGATCTCCCGGGGGTACCTCATGGCCCAAACCGTCGTCTGCCCGACCGACGACGTCGTATCCGACGGCCAAGTAAGGCGGGTTGCAAGAGGAATTGCGGCAGCGGAGCAGTTCGATGTTGCCGTCAAACGAGCTGGCACTCATCGGAATGTTGAAGGTCGCGCCTATCGCGGCGTTCACGCAGGCCTCGGAGCATCCTTCGGTCGGCATGACGGATACCACTCTCGGGTCAGCGAAGGCGACCGTCACGATCGACGTACCCTCACGCTCGATGGCCTCGCCTTCGGGACGGACAGCGGCCGAGAGTCTCTCCGGGGCTCCGGCCGGCGTCTCCAGCCGACCTTCGGTCAACTGACGGCAGACCTCTCCCCCGTCACCCAAGAGCCGGATGAACACGCCGGGGTCGCTTGACCAGAGGAGATCGAACCCAGCCCCGGCCCGACATTCCAAAATGTTGCAGTTGGCGGCCATCAGCCTAGCCGTAAAGCCGTCCTCCGGATCCGGCGGAACCCCCTGCCGAGTTATGGTGTAGCGGGAAGGGGTCACGATCACGCCGTCCACGCCGCAGGCAGCCGGATCGTTCCTGGTCCTGAACGACCAGGAATAGTTGCCGCCCGGACGTCGGTTGTAGTCGCCGTCTAGATAACGCCCGGACGAATCGAGAATCCCGATCTCTCCGGCCGGATCCGAAACCAAAGTCACCCGGTACCAAGTTCCAGGCCTGAAGTAACCGGTGAAAGGCTCGTCCACATCGTCTTCCGGATCGTCCGGCGGATAATCCCGAGACGGACCGAAGAAGACGATCGTTCCGCCGGCCGCAGACAGGTCGCTGTCGATCGGATGGGCCAACGGCACGGGAACTGCTGCCGTACAGTCGGCGCTCCTCCCGTTACCGCATTCCTCGACCAAAATGGACGCCGGATCGTCAAGCGAATCGACGTCCATCTCAACACTGAACTCAACCGCCACCTGAGTATTGCGGCAGGCATCGTTGGCCGACTGCTGAGGAGTCGGACTCTGGATCGCTCCGGCCTCAACGTCGCAGGACGATCGCTGAACGACCGTCGGAAAGGCCGGCAGCACGTCGGTGCTGAAGGTCCATCCGAACTTGCTGTTCCTGGACTCGGCCTCGCACGACTCCTGACATGAACCGTTGGCGCAGCAGGATGTCCCTTCGGTGCAGGCCGCCCCATCGTTGCAGTTGCTGACCCTAAACGGTATTGGGTTCCTGGTTACGGAATTGCGGGCAACGGCAAACACCGGACCGGAATTCGGCCAACTGTCGCGAACGGCCGGATTTCCCGGAACGGCTGCCCGAACCTGGTTCCTCGACCACAGCGGATACAGTGACGACGGGTCGGTAACCAGACCAACCAGCGAACCGGGCTCAGCCGATGCGCCGGAGACGTAGAAACGAAGCGCGTTCTCGGGCAGATCCGGATCGAACCCGGCAAAGCCGCGAGCCTCGACATTGGCCGGACCAGGACCGAAGCCCTCACCGGAAACGGTCACGACGGTTCCCGGCGGACCGTTGTCCGGAACTATCGAGCACATGCCGGGAGACAGCGGGCTGTCGTCTACCGTAAATCCGACCCGGTTGCTGGTTTGAGCCGGAGCGGCCGTCTCTATTTCTACCAGATGGGCAATCCGAGCCACTGGAAGCTCTCCAACATACTCTTCCGGAACCTTCACCACGACATAGTTATCATGCCAGCTGTCATCACAGACCGGATCGGCGGCAATTGCCGAGTCGTCCGTCCCGGCGGAGAAGAATCGGACCACACCCTTTCGACGGCCAAAACCGCTGCCGCGAAGCGTCACGTACGAACCGACCGGACCGGACGACGGAAGTATCTCGGTAACCCTTGGACCCTCACCCGCTCCGGGACTGCGTAGCCTGAAATTGACCGTATTCGTCTCAATACCGTCCGGACCGCCAATGATAAGTCGGACCGGATAGTTACCCTCGGACAGGACGGCCGGAACCAGGGCCGACACGGCCGACGATGTCCAGCCGCCGTCAGCCACATCGGCACCCACACCGCCCATCCTGACCAGGCTTCCGCCTATCGCTTCGCCGAATCCGGCTCCATGGACGACGAACCTATCTCCGGCGGAGCCGGTGTCCGGCTCGAGGTAGCAGATGCCCGGAAGAGCGGCGTCACCAACCACGAAGGCACCGATCAGCGGACCGAAATCGTCATCGGTCCGATCAGACGGTCCGCCTGACATGACCAACTGCAGCGGTCCGGTCACGGCCTCGTTCGGAACCGAAACTGTAACCTCATCCGACGACCAGGCACTTGGCGAACAGGCCGTCGCCGATCGGTCGTCATCGTCACCGGCTACCTCGCCGTCTCCGTCAGTATCACCTCCCAGGAACACCACCCGGCCAGCCGCAGCCCCGAAGAAACGACCGCTGACGGTGATCAACGTGCCTGGACCGGCGCGCAACGGGGATACGTCCAAAATCACCGGACGTTCCTCGCAGCGGGCCGTAGCCACATTGCAGTATCCGGTTGCGCAGTCCTCGTTGGACTGACAGGCCCCAGCCAGACAGGCTCCGCAGCCAGAATCAACGCCACAGTCTTCACCCTCCTCACCCAAGTCAGCATCCACCTCACCGTTGCAGCAGTGAGCCGGATTTATCCGGAAAGACCGATTGACCGCCGCACTGGCTTGAGGCACACCATCGAAGCCGATGGCCCGAAGCTCATGACTGCCGTCCGGAAGACCGGACGCGTCTATGAAAACCGTCTCCGCCAAAAACGGATTACTGGATTCTGAATTTATGGCACTCGACAATGGTTCTCCGTCCGCATCTACCAAGCCGAGCACTCCGCCGTTAAGCAGAAAATCGACCCTCGATGGCAAGTAGTCGTCGTCGACCCGAGACCGCACGCGAATCCGGTCGGAGCAGTAGGCCGGAGCCGACGCCGGAGAGTCTATCCTAACCGTCGGCGGCTCGGTGTCACGTAAAGTATTGAAAGCCATCGCCCGATCGCAGAGGTTTGGCAGGGCGCGGGGTGAAGAAATGTCTCCTTCCGGACCAGGCGGCTCGAACGGACAGACCAGGACGCGACCACGAGCGTCGGTCACCTCCCCGCCGACCACCCTGACCCGATACCAGAAGTCACCCTCGAAATCGGTCGGCTGATCGCCTGGAGTGGCGTCCGGACGAAACACTACCCGATTTGACTCTACAGTCCTGGTGCCGGACACGACCGGTCCGCATTCTCCCTCGTCAAACAGCTCCGGATCGCCGCCGGACAGCCTCGGATTGCACCTTTCGACTACGACAGACGATCCGTTGACCGTTGCGGCTGCGACTTCATGGCTGAACGCGATAGTGATGGCGTAGTTCTTCGGCCAGCCGGAATCGCGTGGACCGCCACCAACCGGGGCAACACCAGTAATCCTGAAGCCGCCCACTCCACCCCCGCCTCCTATTCCGCATTCTTGACCTGGAGGGCAACGGCTTCCCCCGGGCCCTTCTCCGCCCTGATAGCCGGTACCGCTTACGATGGCCCGCAGCACAAACTGGGCAATGGCGAAGGCCGACATGATGATCACCAGACCGATCACGCCGTTTGTCATCAATTTCTTGGCCCGACCGACCTGGTCGTCATTGCCGCCGGCGGTCATCCAAAGGAAGCCCGCATATAAAACGATCAGTACCGCAAGCAAGCCCAAGAGACCCAAGAAATAACTGACGATCGTGGCTGCGGTCGTTCTGATGTCCGAGGTTCCGAGACCGATCGAAGTGGCATATTCAAGACCCAGATCGGCTTGGGCCCAAGCCGGAACCGTGGCCAACAGCACACCCCAAGCCGAAGCGATTGCGACGGCTATCTTTTTCTTTCCGTTAAACATCGTCAAAAGCCTTTACAGCGGACAGGCATACCCATCCTGACCGATTCGATTGCAGCAGGAACTGTCACCGGCCATGTCACATGACCATCCGACACTCGGATAGAAGCAGTTCTGGCGCGTGTCCTTCGCCTTCGCGCCCAGTACCGGCTGATATGTCGGCAAGCGGTCCGGCCAGGTATCGACCTCGCCATCCGAATATCCCAAGTCATTGGCCGTCAGGAACGATCGGTGACGAATCAACATCCGAGACACATCTTCATCTCCGACCAAGATCGGACCGTCTCCGAAATCAAGAAAGAAGGACGGCGGATCCAATTCAACGAACGGACAGGCCTCCTCCGGATCGGAGCAGTCCTGATCCATGTCTTCCTTGGAACGTTCCTTGGCCCGCAGGGCAACGGTCGTACGGTCGACCGAAAAGTCATTGGCCTCCTCACTATAGGCACCGGTCCTCATGGAACTGATGCTCATGGTCTTGCTCCATAGGACCGTCACCGGGAGATCGGAGGGAACACGCGACGGACCGGCCGGATGAAGCGCATCAGCCGGAGGCGGACTGCGGGGGTCTATGTCCATGACCACCGGCGGAACCAAATCCATGTCCTCGCCGACACGATAGACCCACCGAGCGGTATCGTTTATTCCGGCCAGCAACACCGGCGGATCATTCCGGTTGAAGTCAGTCCGACGCTCCGCGCTCTCCGGACCCTCAGCTGTCCCGTTTCCGTTTCCGTCGAAGGAGTTTCCCACCATGTCAAGCACGCCATCCGGACGGAGGGCCGACGGCGGCTCCGGCCCGAGCGTTGCGGACAGAACACGTACCCGCAGCTCCACGTTTCTGGGCAGGCAATAGACCGGTTCGCCGCAGGAATTCTCCACCACCCCCTCGCAGGGCCGGCTCGGCACGAATTCAGCCGTGCGATAACGGTTTCCTATGTAAATCTTGCCCGGAACGGAGGTAAACTCGCTGCCGTCATTAAAGTCGCAATCCAGGTCGGGCAGACAGCGGGCCCTTACCTCTATATTGGTAAAGCCACCGCCCTCACCGATGATACCGCTGGCCGTAGTCGGGTCGACTGCCTCGTTGAAGTAGATCTGCAGCAGCTGATTGCGCGGCAGATGAAACCTGGCCGGAGCGGGATTGATCACCGGAGTCGGCACCACCGAAGTAATCCGAGGCGGAGTCAAGTCCAATGTCGTCCCGGTTACGAACGACCAGTTGTATCCCCCATCAGCGTTCATCGAAGCAAAGGCGTTCTCCTTCACCGGACCGCTTTCATCCAGAGACCAAACCTGTACCCCGTTGTCTCCGCCGCGCAGGGCGACCCGATAGGTCATATCCGTGACCGCACTGCCCAACGGAAGCACCGGGGAAATGGTGATCGTCTGCCTTTCCGAGGATTCCAAGACGGCGGCCACGGCCGTAACCCTGGCAGTCGGCGGCGGATCGATCAGGGCCGCACCGTCGGGGTAACGAGAATCAAACCGTTCGTCCGGATTCGCTCCTCCAGTGTCGCCCAAGTCGCTGATCGGCAATATCTTGAAGTTGTCGGTGTTCAGCTCCAGCAGCTCCGGCACCGGACCGCCGTCCACGGTATCGTCGCCTAGGTCATAGGTACCGTTATCGTCATAACCGCGAAACACTGTCGACAGGGCCAACGGCTGCTTGAAGGTGATGGAAATCTTGGTGTTCCTGGGAACGTCCGTCTGTCCCGGCTCCGGATAGTGGTATTCGATGATTCCGTTTCCGAGAACGCCGGAGCTTCCGCCGCGCAGCAGGCCGATTATCGGAGAACCGCCGCCTCCGCCGGATCCCACCCCAGGCACGATGGAACGTCCGGTCAGGGCCCGAATGATGAAGGCGGTAATCGAATAGGCCAGGACAATCACCACCAGTCCGATGGTGGTGTTGGCGATGACCTTCTTGGCCTGGTCAACCTTGGCGGTGTCCCCACCGGCGGTCATCCACAAAAAACCGGCGTAAAGATAGAGCACGACAACGACAAAACCGAGCAGTCCGAAAAACGCATTGACCACTCGACCGATATAATCCCTGACGTCCGTCGTCGCCAGTCCAGTTGAAGTCGCGAAATCAAGCCCGACGTCACCGGTGGTCAGTTGAGCCGAGACATGCGACGGAACCGCCAACAGCAACAACACAAAAACGGCCGGGACCAACGACCGAACTGTATTCCAAGAAAGCAACCACGGCCCGATTTTGGACCAATTGCGGTACCCGTACCTTCCAAGCATGGAAAGAAGGCTATGCGAGACCTTATTAGCTACTCAATTATACACAAAAAATTTAAGGAGCGGTACTGGATAACTCCTCCTTAACCATCTTGCTGACCTGACCGCCTGAAGCGCGACCCTTCACTTCGACCATGACGGCCGACATGACCTGTCCGAAATTCCCAGCACTGCCTTCGGCAATCACTTTCTTGACGATCGACTTCAGTTCATCGTCGGTCAGCTGCTCCGGCAGGTACCGAGAAAAAAGTTCGATCTCGCGACGGGACTGTTCGGCCAAGTCTTCTCTTCCGGCCGACTCGAATGACTCCAGCGAGTCCTTGACCTTCTTCATCTCCTTGGAGATGACGTCGATGACGTCCTCCTCGACCAAGGGAGACATCTTTTCGATCTCGGCGTTTTTCAGGGCAGCACGAAGCATTCGCAGCCCGGAGACTGCGAATGCGTCACGTGCCTTGACCGCACCGGTGAAGTCCTTATCCATTCTTTCACGGGTGTCCATCGGTTTGGGCGATAAAAAGTTATTCGAAGCCAATAGAGAGGAAGAGGTCTAACGACGACGCTTGGAACGACGGCGGAAATCCTCTTCGGTGGCCTGACCGCTCTTGATGAGATACTCACGCTTGTCGCGCAGTTCGGTCCGTCTCAGGGCCGCTGTTCTGGAAGCGTTCTTGTTCGGAGCGTCGGTATGAAACCGGATCTTTCTGGCCTGAATCATGCGACCGCTATCCTGTATTCTCCGTCCGAACCGACGCAGCAGACTCTCAAAACTCTCCCCTTTTTTTCGCTTTACTTCAATCACGGGACTCACCCCCCTTTCTACTTAGGATTTCTCAGCTCTCCCTCCTCGCCGGGGCAGCCTACACAAAAAGGCTCTCTTAGTCAAATTCGTCCGCTACCGGTTTAAGGCCGGCCAATCTTCTTCTTGAGCTCGCTGACCGCCTTCTTATGATCGACTATCTCCTGCATCCCGGATTCCATGTCACGGACCAAGATAGTGCCATCGATAACCTCCTGCTGGCCAAGAATGACCGTATATCTTGCCCCAAGACGATTGGCTATCTCCAGTTGAGCCTTGAGGGAACTCTTGGTGAAATTGCCGGCCAGCTTGATGCCGGCGATTCTAAGCTCCTCAAACAGGACGAAGGCCTTGCGTCGGGCATTGTCACCGAGCTGGGCCAGGAATACCTCCGGCGCCGGCTCCTGCGGCGGTTCGACCTCCTGCGACTTCATCTGAAGGATGGCCCGCTCCAGACCGATGCCGAAACCGCAGGCCGGAGTCGGACGTCCGCCCAACTGCTCGACCAGGCCGTCATAACGGCCCCCACCGCCCAGCGCCGTCTTGTTGTCGCTGTCCTCCGGCAGTAGCTCGAATACGGTACGCGTATAGTAATCGAAACCGCGAACCAGATGCGGATTCAGCACGTAGGGCACCTGAAGGTCATCGAGATATTCCAGGACTTTCATCAGATGTTCCTTGCAGGACTCGTCCAACGATTCGAGCAGCTGCGGTGCCTCTTCCTTCAATGCCCCACAACTGTCTTCCTTGCAGTCGAGAAGACGCAGCGGATTCTTGGAAAGGCGTCGTTTGCAGTCCTCGCACAGCTGACTGCGCTTGGAGCGATAGTAGGCCACCAGCTCCTCCCGGTACCGAGGACGACAGTCGGCACAGCCGAGGCTGTTGACGTGCACCACCGAGTTCACGCCGATGCCGCTGTAGAACAGGTGAGCCATCAGCATTATCTCTGCGTCGAGAACGGGATTGTCGTCGCCGAAAACCTCAACGCCGAACTGGGTGTGCTGCCTGAACCTTCCCTGCTGCGGCCGCTCGTACCTGAACATCGGACCGAGATAGTAGAGCTTGACCGGCTGGGGCAGGTTGAACATCCCGTGGTTGACGTAGGCCCGCACGACTGAAGCCGTTCCTTCCGGACGAAGAGTCACGTTGTCGCCCCCTCGGTCAACGAAGGAAAACATTTCCTTTTCGACCACGTCGGTCTGGGCACCGACCGAACGGACGAACAACGAGGTGTTCTCGAGCACCGGAGTCTCGATCTGCTCGAATCCGTAGGCTTCGGCCAAACCCTCAGCCGTCCGGCGGACGTGCTTCCAGTACTTCTGTTCCGAGGGAAGGATATCCTTCATGCCGCGCAAAATCTGGGGCATGCTCTTTCCCCTGACCGTCGCCGGCTTGGCCTCCGGCGCCGCAGAGTCGTTGTTGACAGACTTGGCAGCGGCCACTCTGGCCTCGACTGCCTTCTTCTGCTCTGGAGCCCTCTTGGCGGCCCCTGCCTTGCCCGTAGTTGTAGACTTTTTCATGGCCATAAAGAAAAACTTTCAGTTCCGACGGTATGAATGGCATACCGACCGGACGGAGCGATTTGCAATAGTTCTGATCATTCCGAGGACTCCTCCACGACAGTGACTTCGTTATAGACTACGCCGGTAAAGATCCCCATCCTGTCCGGCGGCCAGCCACGCAGCACGGCCCGCCCAACTATGAGATCGCCATGCACCGGACCGAACGACCTCGAGTCCATGCTGGCCGCTCGATTGTCGCCGAGGAGATAGTATTCGTCGGCCGTAAGCGTCACGTCCTTGTCTCCGGAAGTATACGTATGTCCGATATAATCACTCTCATCCAGAAGGAATCCATCTGGATGATCGTGACTGATGATGCGAACGACGCCGCCCGATACGACGATTCTCTCTCCTGGTATGGCCACTATCCGCTTGATGAAAAACTGACTCGGGTCATTTGGGTACCGAAACACGACGATGTCGCCGCGCTGCGGCTCATGAAATCGATAGCTTATCTCGTCGATTATCAGGTACTCGTGGTCGTAGAAGTTCGGCTCCATCGATGCCCCCTTCACGTAGAAGGGCTGGATCAGGAAATAGCGTATGGGCAAAATAATGGCCAGCGATATGACGATCACGTGCAGCAGCTCCCCCAGGAAACCAAAAACCAGTTTAGCCCGGCTGGTCGTGCCGCCGGCCGAACTGGAACTGTCCGCCTGGCCCGTCTCTTCCGAATTGTCCTGTGGGGTAAGGTCCATGCCGAGTCCGACTTAAAAACGAGACCGTTTGGACCGTCACCGTGCTAGACGACGGTATCCACCTGCCTATTATGGGGATGGTGGACGATGAAGGATTCGAACCTTCGACCCCTGTCGTGTGAGGACAGTGCTCTAACCAGCTGAGCTAATCGTCCGTGTTCGTTCTCGCCCCATCAACAGGCAAAGCAAGGCTAATATAGCACCGGTTCTGCCTTTTGCAAAGGATCTCGACCTGGCTAGGCAAACGGCGACCCTACAACAAATTACGACGGCATGAAACGCGATAAGTTATCCTCATTGCCCGGCCCTTGTCAAAGAGGCGTTTAGGTCTATTATATATAGGTAGATCCGATCAGGCCGATCGACAAACGGACCACAAAACGGGAACTGAAGTTCCAAGCATTGATCCGAAAAAACAAGGCAGACTAATGGCCCACCCTCCGACGGTAAATCTGCTAAAAGGCAAGAACGCGTCAGCCACTTTAAGGCAAACCGGCGACAAGCCGGTCAGATTTTTTATTTCTCCGATCACTCTGGCCATCGTGTTTGTCCTGGCCTTCCTGCTGGGACGAGCTTCCGGTTCCGAGGCTGCCTCCATAGCGATCAGCGGTCTGGGCCAGATCCCGTTCCTGGGAGGCGTACGCCACCTGATCGGCAGCCAGGACCGCAAGCTGGTCGGAGAGGCCGACGACAGGATTAACATCCTGCTGATCGGAATGGGCGGCGAGGGACATGACGGACCGAACCTGACCGATACCCTGATCGTCACCAGCATCCGCCCCTCCGACGGGCGGGTGGCCATGCTTTCGATCCCACGTGACCTGCTGGTGCCTGTCCAGGGCCACGGATGGAAGAAAATCAACTCAGTCAACGCCTATGGGGAAGCGGAATCGCCCGGGCACGGCGGAGAACTGATCAGGACAACTGTCGAGGGACTGCTGGGAATCGACATCCCGTATTACGTCCGAATCGACTTCGAAGGGTTCCGATCGGTCATAGATGCGGTCGGAGGGGTTGACATTTACGTCGATAGAGCCTTCACTGATGCCACCTACCCCACCTACAGCCATGGGGTGCAGGCGATCTCCTTCCAGGAGGGATGGCAGTACATGAACGGCGAGACGGCTCTGCGCTACGCCCGCTCGCGTCACGGAAACAACGGCGAAGGCAGCGACTTTGCCCGGTCGAAACGTCAACAGAAGGTCCTGACGGCGCTCAAGGAGAAGATGCTGTCATTCAAGACCTTCAGCAGCCCATCGACGGTCGCCAACATGCTTTCGGCACTGCAGTCGAACGTCACCACCAACCTGGACGTCGGCGAGATACTGCGCCTGGCTCGGCTGGCCCAGGACGTCAACCGCGAGAACATAACGCATGAGGTGCTGGATAACCGGCCGGAATCGGTCCTGGTCGACAGCATGGTCGGCGGCGCCTATGCCCTGCTGCCGAAGAACAACGACTGGAACGAGCTACGCAAGGTGGCCGCACAGCTGTTCGTCCTGGCCGAACCGCCCAGCGCTGCCGAACTCTCCACTGCTCCCGACTCCACCGGACAGAGCCAGCAGGTGACCGGCGTGGGAGTGGAGATACGCAACGGCAACGGACAGAGCGGTGGCGCGCGTGAGACGGCAGCCAAGCTGAAGGGCTACGGATTCCGGGTGGTCAAGATCGGCAACGCCGACACCTTCGACTATGAACGGACGCTGGTCTACAGCCTGACCGACCGCGACTCGACGGCCGACGATCGACTGAAAGAAATGCTGCCGAAAGTCGACATCCGCAAGCCCGGACGCGAACTGGCCGCCACGGCCGCTCCCGGCGCCGACTACCTGATTATTCTCGGACGAGACTGAAAAGACTGAAATGGAACAGCTACCAAAACTAACTCCGGTCGTCGCCCTGGTCGGAAGGGCCAACGTCGGCAAGTCGACGCTCTTTAACCGTCTGATCGAGAAGAAGAAGGCCATCACGTCTTCCGTCTCGGGCACGACGCACGACATCAATTTCGACCACTGCCACTGGCGGGACCAGGTCATAACGGTAATCGACACGGCCGGACTCGACCTGACTTCCAAGGCGTCCACCGACACGCAGCTCCTCAAGCAGGCCGAAATCGCGATCGGCAAGTCCGACGCCATCATCATGCTAGTCGACGCGGGCGACGGTCCCCTCCCCCAGGACCTGGCGCTGGCCAAGCGGCTGCGCAAGTCGAACAAGAAGGTGCTTCTGGTCATCAACAAGGCGGACAACCCCGGACTGCGGCGCAAGGCGAAGGGAGACGCCTGGCTGCGTTTCGGCCTTGGAGAACCGATGGCCATATCGGCCATCAACGGCTCCGGCGTCGGCGACCTGCTCGACAACGTACTCGACTACCTGGCCGAGCAGGGGCTGACCAGCCGCCCTCTGCCTGAACCGGACGTCCGGATCGCCTTCATCGGCCGGCCCAATGTCGGAAAGTCGTCACTGCTGAACGCGCTGGCCGGCGAGGACCGGGTGATCGTCAGCGAGGTCCCGCACACTACCCGGGAGCCGCAGGACACGATGCTCACCTACACCCAGCCGGACGGAACGGTGAAGCACGTGCTGCTGGTCGACACGGTCGGCATCCGCAAGAAGGCCAAGGTGTCACCCGGAATCGAGCGCTACGGAATCAGCCTGAGCATCACCGAAATGGAGCAGGCCGACGTGGCCTTCCTGATGATCGACGCGGCCGAGGGTATCGACGCGCAGGAACGGAAGCTGGCCGGACTGATCGAGCGCAAGAACGTCGGGGTGCTGATCGTGGTCAACAAGTGGGACCTGGCCCCGAACGCCGATGACGACGATGACGACGACATCGGGACGGCCGACGAGTACCGCCGCTACGTGGCCGACGAGCTGCCCTTCTACAAGTTCGCGCCGGTCGCCTTCATATCGGCCAAGACCGGCAACCGGGTCGGCAAGCTGATCGACCTGGCGCTCGAGATAGCCCACCAGAGGGAACGGGAGATTCCGCAGTCCGAGCTGGACGATTTCATGGAAATGCTCAAGAAGAAGCACCATGCCGTGCTCGGCTCCAAGAAGGACAGCAACCGGCCGAAGATCTACGGGCTGATCCAGATCGGCACCAAGCCGCCGACGTTCCTGGCCATCTCAAAGAAGAGAGAGAACGTTCACCCGAACTTCCTGAAGTTCGTCGAGAAGAGACTGCGCGAGCATTTCGGATTCGCCGGAACTCCGATCGCCGTCGTCACGCGCGAGATAGAGTCGAAGTCAAAGAGATAACCTTACCCGACATGAAGCTGATCGTCGGACTGGGGAACCCCGGAGAAAAGTATTCCCGCACCAGGCACAATGCCGGTGCTATGGCGCTCGAGAGATTTCGTCTCCGCCATCCGGAAAGCTTCGGCGAGTGGCACGAGAAGTTCCGTTCGCTGGTCTCGGAAGGACGAATCGGGGACGAAAAGGTCGCCCTGCTCCTGCCCCAGACGTACATGAACGAGTCCGGCCGGGCCGTCCGCGAGGCCGTCGACTTCTGGAAGGTCGAGACCGAGCAACTGCTGGTCGTGTCCGACGACTTCTCGCTGCCTTTCGGCACGGTCCGCCTGCGACGCGACGGATCGGCCGGTGGCCATAACGGCCTCAAGTCGGTGTTCGAGATGATGTCGACGGAATCGATCCCCCGCCTGCGCATCGGGATCGGAAACGTCCAGATGTACCGAACGCCGGCCGAAAAGTTCGTCCTGGAAAGGTTCAGTGCCGAAGAAGAAGGCCGGATGGACAAGACCATGGACCGAATCTCCGATGCTCTGGACAAGTTCCTAGACGAGGGGCTGGATGCGGCCATGAACGCCTTCAACTAGAAAGCTAGCGACATGGAACGTCGGCCACAAGGCCGGCGTTTTTGCTTTTGTCACGACCGGATGGCTGACGACGGCCGTCTGCCGAGACGATTTGACATGAGCGCGATGGGCCGTTAGGGTCGGGCCGCATGAACCAGACACTAGAGATAAAATCCACGGAAAAGGGCTTCCCGCAAAGCCTGCTGCCCCTGTCAGGCTGTCCCCGCAGCATATTCCTGCGCGGCGATCCGACGGTCGTCGACCGCCGGCCGAACGTGGCCGTGGTCGGGACCAGGCGCATGACGACCTACGGCGAAACCGTC
>JBDRRB010000054.1:0-10737 GCA_043825985.1 bacterium
GGACGACGAGGCACCGTGCAGGTAGGTGGCCATATCGCCGAACCCGCTGACCAGCGCTCCGGCCAGCGGCTGACCGTCGTGCTCGGCCAGAAACAATCGAACCGACATTTCATCGCTCTTGTTGGGGGCAAGCTTATGCAATAACCGACCGTAGTAGTCGGGCACATGGGTATAGAACCCATCACGTCTGGCGGTCTCCGCAAGCAACGACTGGAACGAAGCGATGTCTTTGGCATAAGTCGCCCCGTCCAACGGATCGGCCTGCCGCACGGTCACCCCCCTCTTTTCGGCCAGACGGATGTTGTAGCGGGTCTTGGGCTTCATGGCCGCCAGCAGCCCGTCCGGCTCCAACGACAGGTCGACAATCGACGTATCGGCCGGACTGAAGGCCGGAGCCGGCTTCAGGCCAAGACCTTTCAGAACTGACCGGTCAGAACAGTTATCAAACGGCTCGACCCGAGCTATGACCAGACCTTCCTGATGGACCACTTTTCGCAGCTCGTCTATGGCCCGACGAAAATTCTCTGCCTTCTCCCCCGCCACGACCGGCCCCATGGGGACGAAGCCGTAGCGCTGACCGAACGGCAGCGCGTAAAGATACAAGGAAAAACGAGCCAGCACCTCACCGTCATTTTCAACCTTGTAGCGTCGTACCCCATGCCCGGCTGCGGCCTGAAACTCGCCCCACTCCCAGGACTGCAAGAAGCCGCTGCCGCTCTCCTGGATCCAGCGGTTCCAGTCGTCGGGTCTGTTTTCGACCAGTCTCAGCATTAAAACTACTTTTTACGAAAAACTATCTCCAGCCAGCCCTTTTCTCTCTTCGTCTGAACTTTTGACCAAACTGTCTCCAAGCTCTGCGGCATCAGTTCCTCCAGTGACGGCAAATCATAAAAGTAAAAGACGCGTCGACCAAAACCATCGTCCTTCTCCTGACGTCGATAGGGCCCATGCTGCAAAGAGAGATGAATCACCCCTCCAGACTTCAAAGAAGAAGAAACCTTCTGCAGGACTTCCGCCATCTGTTCACGGTCCAAATGCAACAACGAGGCGAAGGCAAAAATAATATCCAAATCGGCCGGGAATTCGTATTCAGTCACGTCAGCCAGTTCGAACCTGCCTTCCGGCACACGCTGCCGGGCGATCTCCAAGAGTCGGGAAGAAATATCGATGCCGACATATGAACCAACCAACGGCAACAGGGCCTCAGCCTCACGGCCGTTACCGCAGCCGATTTCCAACACCGACGGTTTTTCCTGACCGCAAAGCTGGAGACAGCGCTGCATGTCCTCCAGACGCGGACCGATCTGGTCAAACTTGCTGGCAAAATTTTCGGCATGCGTGTCGTAGGCAGCCCGATTCAGCTCCAACTCATCTTCTTTTCTGTTTTGCATCGACTGATTCATCTCGCCAAGGCCTTTAGGGCGGTCTTGAGCCGCTCCTCGACCGGACCGTCGCCGGACTGGGCCGCCGCCTGGCTGGCCTGCTCGCGCGAGTAGCCGAGGTTAACGAGCGCCGATACGATCTCCCCGCCCGACGAGTCGGCCGGACCGGGCTGCACCAGCCTGCCCTTCAGTTCCAGGATGATCTTCTGGGCGGTCTTCTTGCCGACTCCGGGCACGCGCGAGATCCAGTCCACGTCGGACTCCTCGATATGGCGTTCGGTCTCCTCGACCCGGCCCAGCGACATGATGTTCAGGGCCATCTTGGGACCGACGCCGGACACATCGAGCAGCTTCAGGAACAGGCCGCGCTCACGCTGGCTGCGGAAGCCGTACAGGTCGCGCAGTTCCTCGCGCACGTGCTCGTGCGTCCAGAGCGCGACCTCGGCGCCGCCCGGCAGTTCGGCCAGGGCGTCGGAGGACAGGAAGACCTGATAGCCGACTCCGGCCGTCTCGACTACGGCATAGCCGTTGCCCTTGTGGGTCAGGACACCCTTCAGGCTGATGATCATTCGGACTGACGGCTAAAGCCGAGCCAGAGAGCCTGGCCGTCGGCGTCTATTTCGGTCGAGAACCCGGCCTCGGTCCGGCCGCGGTTCAGCGCCGTCGCGTGGACCGAGTCCTGCAGCGCGGCGCCGTGCTCGGAGATCGTCTCCGGCCACAGGTCGCCGGACGATTCCCAGCTGAGGGCGATGGTGTCCGCCGGAGTCAGCCCGGCCTCGCGGCGCAGGGCGTTGACGTTCCTGACGATCTCGCGCAGCAGCCCGAGACGACGCAGCTCGGGCGTGATCTCGGTATCCAGCTCGACTTCCAGCTGCTCGCCCCGCTTCCATTCTACCTTGAGAACGTTCAGCTCGTCGCCCAGCAGGTCGGACATCCAGACTTCGGCCGCGGACGGCGCGGTAACGGTCGCGGAGGCCAGCGCCTGCCTGACCGGGACTCCGGCGGCAGCGCGCTTCTCGAGGCCGGCCGACGCGGCGGCACGGACCGTCCGCATGGCGGTGACCAGTTTGGTGTCGGCCGCCTCCAGGAACGGCTCCGGCCAGGTGTCGAGATGGACCGAATCGAGCCGCCCGCCCATCTCCCGATAGAGCGCCTCGGCCAGGAACGGCGTGAAAGGCGCCAGCAGCCTAGACAGCATATGCAGCGTGAAGCCGAGCGTAGCCGAAGCCTCGGCCCGCTCCCCCGCCTCGCCCTTGAACCGGTCGCGGCTGCGTCGGACATACCAGGTCGACAGGTCGTTGACGAACCCGCCGAAGCGTCGGCAGGCGTCGACCACCTGATAGCCGTCGAGATCGCGGGTCAGGTCGACAGTCAGCGCGTTCAGCTCCTGCAGCAGCCAGCGGTCGAGCGGATGCTTCGGTTCGGCCGGCGCCGACGTGTAGTCCGCCCCCTCGACCGCGAACATCTGATGGAAGGACAGCACGTTCCACAAAATCAGGAAGACCTTCTTGGTCACTTCCTCCAGTCCCTTCTCGTCAAAACGCTTCGGCTCGCCGGGCTGGTTGACGGTGAACATGTGGTAGCGGATCGCGTCCGCGCCCCACTTGTCCATCATCTCCCACGGGTCGACGATGTTGCCCTTGGACTTCGACATCTTGAGGCCTTTGCCGTCCAGGATGTGCCCCAGGCTGATGACGTTCTTGTAGCAGGTGCCCTTGCCGAGCAGGGTCGAGACCGCGAGCAGGGTGTAGAACCAGCCGCGGGTCTGGTCGACCGCCTCGCAGATGTAGTCGGCCGGATAGTTGGTCGGCCGGTCGCCGTCGACCCGGGGCCGCGATCCCTCGACGTGCGGATAGCCCCACTGGGCGAGCGGCATTGAACCGGAGTCGAACCAGCAGTCCAGGACGTACGGCTCGCGCCGCATCTCGCCGCCGCAGGAACACTTCAGCCGGACCTCGTCGATGTACGGCCGATGCACGTCGATCCGCCCCTCCTCGTCGTACGGCCGGCGCAGGAGCTCGTGCTCCCAATGCCCGCCCGTACCGACGTACTCGTCCTTCATCCGGTCGACCGTGGCCTGGTCGTCGTAGCCGAGCAGCCCGGACTTGAGCGCGTACAGGGCATCGCCGTGGCTGACGACCAGGATGCGCTGGCCGGCGTGCTTGACGTCGATCTCCTTGAGGGTCTCGACCATCCGCAGCCGGACCTGGCGCAGCGACTCGCCGCCTTCCGGAACCTTGTTGATCCGCTCGTCGGCGTCAGCGAACAGGGCCAGGAAATCGTCCTCCGACCGGTCCAGCAGACCTTCGTTCAGCACCTCGCGCAGCCGTTCGTCGTAGGTGACCTCGAGTCCGCAGGCCTGGGCGATCGCCTCGGCGGTCTGCCTGGTCCGGTGCAGGTCGGAGGAGTAGATTGCGTCCAATCCCAGCCCCTTGTAGAAAGCGGCCGCCGTCTCGATCTGCTCCAGTCCCCGCTCGGTCAGGTGATACTTGTCGCTCAGGTCCTGGCTGGTGATCTTGCGTTCGGTGTTGCTGTTTGACTCGCCGTGCCGCTGGAAATAGTAGGTGTTGCGGGCCGGAGCGACCTCGTCGAGCTCCTCCATGCCGCCCAAAACGTGCTGCCTCTCACAGCTCTTGCATTTCCAGACCGGCAGCGGGGTGCCCCAATAGCGCTCGCGCGACAGGGCCCAGTCCTTGGCCTCGCGCAGCCACTCGCCGAAACGGCCGTCCCTGAAGTGCTCCGGCACCCAGTTGATCTGGCCGTTGTTGGCCATCAGCTCGGACCGCAGCTCGGACATCCGGATGTACCAGGATGCCTTGGCCAGGTAGATGAGCGGCGTGCCGCAGCGCCAGCAGAACGGGTAGGTGTGGCTGTACTGCTCTTCCTTATATAGGAGGCCCCGCTGCTTCAGGTCGGCCTTGACGTCCCCGTCGGCGTCCTTGAACCAGTTTCCGGCACCAGGCAGGCCTTCACCCATGACGCCGGTCTGGCTGACGCTCTGCACCGCCGGCAGGTCATGGTCGCGTCCCAGCTGGGCGTCGTCGTCGCCGTAGGCCGGAGCGATGTGCACGACGCCGGTACCGTCCTCAGTCGACACGAAGTCGGCCGCGTAGACGCGGTAACAACGGTCTCGCTTGTCGGCCGGGGCCAGGTCGTACAGCGGCTCATACTCCAGTCCGACCAGCTCCTCGCCGCGTACCTTCGACACCACCTTATAGTCGCCGTCGATCTTGCCCAAGAGTGACTCGGCTAGGATGAACCGCTCGTCCGAACCGGCCAGTTCCACCTCCGCATAGTCGATGTCCGCCCGAACGGCCAGGGCCAGGTTGGCCGGCAGGGTCCAGGGCGTCGTGGTCCAGGCCAGGACGAACGCGTTCGGCCGCCCCTTGACCGGGAACTTGACGTAGACCGACAGGTCCTCGACATCCTTATATCCCTGGGCCAGCTCGTGCGACGACAGCGAGGTGTCGCAGCGCGGGCAGTGCGGCGTAGTGCGGTAGCCCTCGTACAGCATCGGCCGTCCCTGCCTGTCCTGCCGTCCGCTGACCTCCTTCAGGATCCACCACAGCGACTCGACGTAGTCGTTCGAGTAGGTCACGTACTCGTCGTCCATGTCGACCCAAAAGCCGATCCGCCGGGTCAGGTCACGGAACATGTCGACGTACTTCCAGACCGACTCGCGGCACTTGCGGTTGAACGGCGCCACGCCGTACTCCTCGATCTGCTGCTTCTTGGTGAAGCCGAGCTGCTTCTCGACCTCCAGCTCGACCGGCAGACCGTGCGTGTCCCAGCCGGCCTTGCGGTCCACCCGGTACCCCTGCATGGTCCGGTGACGGATGATCACGTCCTTGAAGACCCGGGCCAGGACATGGTGGATGCCCGGCTTGCCGTTGGCGGTCGGCGGCCCCTCGTAGAAAACGAAATTGCCGCGCGGATTCTCCGCCGGCCGTTCGTTGCGCTCGAGAATGCGCTGAAGGACCCGTTTTTCCTTCCAGTTCCCGAGCTCCTCCCCTTCGATTGACGGTAAGTGAAATTTGGCCATAACAGGATCAACTTAGCCGTAAAACGAAGTTTTATCAACCCTGCCCGGACGTTCGATATCCGAACGCCGAAATTATCTTAGCCGTGACTTTTTGCTATCCTGAAGGCATAAATCGCAACCGGAATCCCATGCGCCTCCAGATACGCTCGAAAAAGACCGGACACGTCTACGAACGTGAGCTGCCCAAACCCAGAACGATCTTGGGGTCGGTGCTGCTGATATCCGGTCTAGTTACACTTTCCATCGGACTGCCGATGATCGGCGTCAGCGGCTACACGCTCTACTCCACATATGACATGGTCAGCTCCGGCGTCCGGACCGAAGGGACAGTCGTGCGGCTGGAAGAGGTAAAACACAGAAGGCCGCCGAAAATACACCGCCAGAAAAAGACCGTCGCTGCCTACCATCCGGTCATCTCGTTCCTGACCGAAGACGGACAGACGGTCGAATACCGTTCCGATTTCGGTACGAGCCCGCCGGTCCACGAGGTCGGCGAGAAGGTCGACGTGATCTACGATCCGCAGGACCCCAGCCGGGCCGAGATCGACTCGTTCGTCTCGCTCTGGCTGGGACCGATCCTGGTCGCCGGCGGCGGCGTCCTGATTACGGCAGTTGGACTGCTGGACATCGTCCTGTCTCGAAGGTACGGACGAAAGAAGGAACCGATTTCCTAGACCGATCATTAAAACCGGCAGCCGAAAAAGCGGCCGGTTTTGTTTTGGACATGGTAAGATGCACCCGTAACCTGAAAGATATGCCCAAAGCCGCCCCCAAGACCGTCTACATCGCCGCCGACCATGCCGCCTTCGGCCTCAAGCGAACCCTGCGCGACTATCTCGAGCGGGCCGGACACCAGGTGGTCGACGTCGGGCCGTCCGAACTCGACCTGTCCGACGACTATCCGGACTTCGTCCTGCCGGCCGCCGAGAGGGTCGCCGCCGCGCACGGCCGGGCGGTCGGCATCGTCATGGGCGGCAGCGGAATCGGCGAGTGCATCGCCGCCAACAAAGTCCGGGGTGTCCGGGCAGCCCTGGTCTACGACGGCTACACGGCCAAGATGTCGCGGCAGCACAACGACGCCAACGTCATCTGTCTGGGTGCGCGCACGGCCAGCGGATCGGCCGGCGCAGCCAAGCGGCTGGTCGGCATCTGGCTCAAGACCGCCTTCTCCGGCGTCGCCCGGCACCGCCGGCGAAACAAGAAGATCGCCGACTACGAGAAGTCACGCGTCGGCTGAGTCCCCGTCTCAGCTAATGGAATCAACGAGCGCGAGAAGGCAACACACCGGACCTAACGCCAAACCGGCATGGAAATAAGACCGTCGATACTGGCCGCCAACCGAGAAGAGTTCGCCCGCAAGGTCGAGCTGGTCCGAAGTTTGGGATTGGCGCTGCACGTCGACGTGATGGATGGGGTCTTCGTCGGGCAGAGCTGCTGGGCGGAACCGCTGACGGTCAACGAGCTGGCCGACGGACTGCGGTTCGACGCGCACCTGATGGTCAGCCAGCCCGAGCATGAAGTGCCGGTCTGGCTGGTGTCGGACGCCGAGCGGGTCTTCTTCCATGTCGAGTCGACCCATCGCCAGGAGCTGATCCTCAGGACGGTGAACGACCGGCCGCGCATCGGTCTGGCGCTCAACCCGAACACGCCGGTCTCGGACGTCGCGCCGTTCTTCGACCGCATATCGTCCGTGCTGGTGATGACCGTGGAGCCGGGACGGAGCGGACAGCCGATGCTGCCCGACATGCTGCGCAAGGTCAGGACCATTCGCGGCATGAGCCCGAACCTGCACATCACGGTCGACGGCGGAGTGCGGCCGGACAACATCGCCGCGGTGGCCGACGCCGGAGCCGACGCAGTGGTCGTCGGCAGCGCCCTGACCGACGCGCCCGATCCGACGGCCGCGCTCCGGGCGCTGATGGCCGCAATTCAGCTTACCGTCACCACCTAAAAAGATCCCTGGCCACCGTTTGGAAGCCTACCCGGCTTCTTTTTTGATGAACAAATCTCCTGTCCGGCCAATTGACGAAAAATCGAAACGGATGTCTTTGCCTGAAAAATTGCTATAATCTAGAGAAGAAATGAACCAAGCCAGCTATGAGACATGTGCACGACAACCAAACTGAGGGGCTGGAGCTACGGGCCGTACGGGTCCGCCAGGACATCATAAGAATGCTGCATGCGGCCGGCACCGGACATGCGGCCGGATCGCTCGGCATGGCCGATGTCATGGTGGCGCTCTATTTCCATGTGCTGAACCATGACCCCAAGCGGCCGGACTGGCCGGAGCGCGACCGGTTTCTGCTCTCGAACGGTCACATCTGCCCGGCGCTCTACGCGGTCCTGGCCCAGGCCGGATACTTTCCGGTAGTCGAGCTGATGACGCTGCGACGCTTCGGATCGCGGCTGCAGGGACATCCGGAACGGCTGCGGCTGCCCGGACTCGAGTCGACCTCCGGACCGCTCGGCGAGGGGCTGGCCCAGGGCGCCGGACTGGCCAGCGCGGCCAAGATGGACGGCCGCGGATGGCGGACCTACGTCCTGACGTCCGACGGCGAGCACGGCGCGGGACTGCACTGGGAGGCGGTCATGTTCGCCGGCAAGAACGGACTCGGCAACCTGACCTGTATCGTCGACCGCAACAACATCCAGATCGACGGTCGGACCGAGGAGGTCATGCCGCTCGAGCCGCTGGCGGACAAGTACCGGTCGTTCGGCTGGAACGTGATCGAGACCGACGGCAACGACATTCGCCGGTTCGTCGAGGCCACGCAAGAGGCCAAGGAGGTGACCGACCGTCCGACCTGCATCATCGCCCACAACGTGCCGGGCCGTGGCGTCAGCTTCATCGAGAACGACTACCGCTGGCACGGCCGCGTGCCGAACGACAAGCAGGCCGAACTGGCCCTGGACGAACTGCAGGCAGCCGAACGCCGACTGGCCGCCGATCACGCCTAACGCTATGCCGAAGCAGAACATGAGGCTCAACCCGGAAGGAAACCGAGGCGAGAGGTCCGCCACCCGCGACGGGTTCGGACGCGGCATGGTGGAGGCGGCCGAAAGAGACGAGCGCGTCGTCGCCGTCTGCGCCGACCTGACCGAGTCGATGCGCCTGACCGAGTTCGAACGTTCCTTTCCGGACCGGTTCGTGCGGATCGGCGTGTCGGAGCAGCTGCTGGTGTCGCTGGGGGCCGGACTGGCCCTGGGCGGAAAGACGCCGTTCGTCGCGTCTTTCGCCGCCTTCTCCCCCGGACGGTCGTGGGAACAGGTCCGGACGAACGTCTGCCTGAACGGAACCAACGTTAAGATCGTCGGCGGACATGCGGGCGTGACGGTCGGGCCGGACGGCGCGACGCATCAGGCGCTCGAGGACATCGCCATCACCCGCTGCCTGCCGAACCTGACCGTGGTCGTGCCCTGCGACGCCGAGCAGGCCCGGCTGGCCACGCTGGCCCTGGCCGAGGCCGACGGTCCGGCCTACCTGCGGCTCGGCCGCGAGCCCCGGCCGAACCTGACCACAGCCGAGACGCCGTTCGAGATCGGCCGGATCCAGACCTTCCGCGAAGGCGACGACGCGGCGATAGTGGCCTGCGGAGTGATGGTCGGCCCGGCGCTGCAGGCGGCCGAGACGCTGGCCGCGGAGGACGGGCTGGAATGCCGGGTCCTCAACTGCCACACGATCAAGCCGCTCGACTCCCAAGCAGTGCTTGCCGCCGCCCGAGAGTGCGGTGCCGTAGTCACGGCTGAGGAGCACCAGTTGGCCGGCGGACTGGGATCGGCGGTGGCCGAGACGCTGGCCGAACGGCGCCCGACCCCGATCGAGTTCGTCGGCGTACGAGACCGGTTCGGCCAGTCGGGCGAGCCGGACGAGCTGCTCGAGGAGTACGGCCTGACCGCCGACGACATCCGCGCCGCCGTCCGCCGCGCAGTGGCCCGCAAGACTAAGACCTCCGGCAAATAACCGCAAGAACATGCTAACCACCCTGAAGAAGATACTGTCCCCGGCCGAACGCGGCGGCTACGCCGTCGGGGCGTTCAACGTCAACAACCTCGAGATACTCCAGGCGGTCATCGAGACCGCCGTCGAGGAGAGGTCGCCGGTCATCATCCAGACCAGCGAGGGCGCAATCGAGTACGCCGGACTGGACTACCTGGTGGCGATGGTCAGGCTGGCCGCCAAGTCGCGCGTGCCGGTGGCGCTGCACCTCGACCACGGCCGCGACCTGAAGCTGGTCAGGCAGGCGATCAGCGCCGGCTACACCTCGGTCATGTTCGACGGCTCGCTGCTCCCCTACCGCCGAAACGTCGCCGACACCCGTCGGGTGGTCGGCTGGGCGCATGCCAAGGGCGTGAGCGTCGAGGCCGAACTGGGCGCGATCAAGGGAGTCGAGGACCTGGTGTCGGCCAGCGAGAGGCAGGCCGTCTTCACCGACCCGGAGCAGGCCCGGCAGTTCGTGGCCGAGACCGGCTGCGACGCGCTGGCGGTGTCGGTCGGTACGGCCCACGGCGCGCACAAGTTCAAGGGCGAGGCCAAGCTGGACATCGCCCGACTCAAGCGCATCGACCGGCTGGTCCGGGTGCCGCTCGTGCTGCACGGCGCTTCCGAGATAGATCCGGAGATGGTCGAGATGTCGAAGGAATACTGTGAGCGCCTGGGCGACTGCGACCGGCTGAAGGGGGCCAAGGGCGTGCCGGACGGCGAGATCCGTCGGGCGATCAGGTCGGGCATACGCAAGATCAACATCGACTCGGACCTGCGGCTGGCCTTCACCGTCGGACTGCGGCAGGCGGTCACCGAGATGACCGGCGAGATCGACCCGCGCAAGCTGCTCGGTCCGGCCAGGTCGCTGATGAAGGCCACGGTCCGCGACCGGATGAGGGTCTTCGGCTGCAGCGGCCGGGCGAAGTGAGGCCTGTCCTGACTGCGATGACCGACACCGACATGCCGAACCTGATCGAACACGTCGCCGGAGAGAGATGGATCGTCGGCCTCCGCGCCGACAGCTCGCTGCTCTTCTTCTCGGCCAAGGCCGCCGGCTACCGCCGACACATCGGACCGGAATGGGGCGGCCGCTTCGCCGAGACGATGCTGGTGCCGATCGACGACGGACGGCCGGTCCGGGTCATCAACCTTCGCCAGGCCAAGGCGTTCCACGAAGTCTCGAACCGACTGGTGCGCGAGAACCCGCAACGGCTAATCGACGTCATCGACGGCAACGACCGGACCTACCTAGAGATCGACCGCATCGGCGAGGCGATGGCCGAGGCGATCGAGTGCGACGACCTGTCCGAGGCACGCGAAAACGGACTCCG
>JBDRRB010000055.1:0-7318 GCA_043825985.1 bacterium
GCGAGGTTACCCTGAAAAGAGAGGATGGAATACTTGCTTCTGCACCGTTATTCTTGAAAGAACTGAAAATTTTCTACGCTTTATTCAACCCGAAAAGCGTCATGGGCGCGGAATTCTTCCGGTGTGTCGATGCCAACGGAAAAATCGAGGTCATCCTCAATTTGATCGATCCGACCCGCTACGACGACAAATGCCAAATCCGCCTGGTCATCCTGACCGTCCACGTCATGCAGGACAAAATGTGTACCTGCTTCCGGGCGATCTCTATTCTCGAGGACGGCACGGTCTGCGGCGTACTGCCAATCTGGGCGAAGCCGACCGACCTGCCTACTCCGGCCCAAGAGTAGTCCGACGCAACTTCGACTCTAACCATCTCTTACCCCCCAACTCGGGGGTCTTTTTTCTGCCCGAAGTACATCCACACGGTTGACAGGTCGCCTTAAATGAGCTATCTTTCCTATCCAACCTAGGAGGATAGGATGGTGTGTCGGAAAAGGGTGGAAGTTGGCTTCCTGGGAGATTTCGCCGGCTCCCGGGGAGAAGAAGCGGTTCATTGGCTGGACAATCTCGTTCACCAACTAGCTGACGGCAGGGCTGAAGACAGGCCCATGTTCAGCGACGTCGTCAGGGGGCGGCTGCCGGACGGATATAAAAAATCGTTCTGTCCGGAGACCAAGGAAGGAAGTGAATTCTTCCAGGCACTAGACAGGTGCCGGACACTGGTCACTTCCCACATCAGCGGCGGCTGGGAAGGGTGTCGCCTCACGGGGGGAGATGATGGCCACGACCATATGGTCACTCATCTGTCCTGGCTGCTGGACGAAAACGACCAGTGCACATGGTTGCGGGAAATAACGCTCGGAATTGGTGGATGCATAATCCACCTCCGCGATTTCCCCGGCGGGAATCCCCGCTACGACAAAGTACTGGCCGCTGTCTAGGCAGCCGGTGAAACCACGCCGCGACTTCTTCAAGGCGACCCGCAACCGGGCCGTCTTCTTTTTGCCTCCGACCTTGACTCACCTGCCCAGACCGGGCATACTGCCCTCCGACTGAATCCCAAGCTCCGCAAGGGGCGGCCCGCGACGCTTCGGCGAAGCGGGACATGCTGCAAGCCTCCGTCAGGAGGTACAGTCCTCTGCGGCCAAGGCCGGGGAGAACCGCGAGAAAAAGGAGCCGCCGGAGGCCTGCTCACCTCCGTAGCGTCCGACCGGTCGTCTTTAAATCTATCCCAAACCGAATGCTAGTCATCAGACTTTCGCGGGTCGGCAAGAAGAAGCAGCCGTCCTACCGAATCGTGGTCCAGGACCGCCAGCGCGACCCGTGGGGAAACTCGGTCGACATCGTCGGCAACTACAACCCCCGCACTTCCCCGTCGACGGTCGTCTTCAAGGAAGACCGAATCAAGCACTGGCTCGAGAAGGGCGCCCAGCCGTCGGCCACGGTCCACAACCTGCTGGTCTCGGCCGGACTGCTGAAGGGTTCCAAGGTCCGCGCCACCTCGCACGACAAGGACGAGTCGGTAGGCAAGCCGGCCGAGCTCGAAGCCAAGCCGGAGGAGCCGAAGGAAGAGGAGCCGAAGGCAGAATAGCAAAACCGCGGCAGCAAAAGGTCAGGCCCGAGCCTGGCCTTTTTGATTGACGAAACCGTGTCGTAAAGTTATGATCGCTTCAGTCCCGACTAACGGGGACGGTGCCTCCAGACGGAGGTACAGCTAACTACTGAAGGCGTGGCGCCCGCCGGGAGGGCAGCCGAGCCGGATACAGATATGACGGAAGAGTTTTTCGATCGTGAATTTGTCGAGTACGTAGTTAAGGCCATCGTCAACCACCCGGAGGATGTCCGGGCCGAGCGCTCCATCGACGAGCGCGGCGTCCTGATCACCCTGTACGTCAATCCGGACGACATGGGATATGTCATCGGCAAGTCCGGCCAGACTGCCCGCTCCATCCGCACCCTGCTCAAGATCGTCGGCGCCAAGAACAACGCCCGCGTAAATCTTAAAATCTACGAGCCGGAAGGCAGCCGCAAGTACTCCTCGCCGGCTCCCAGCCAGGCCCCCCAGATGTCACCGGTCGACGACGACGAGGACATCGACACCTCGGCCGTGGACCTCAAGATCTAGTCGAGCCAGGACATTTCCCGGAAAGAAAAGGCCCCGGCAAGCCGGGGTCTTTTGATTGTCTGGGTTTGACTGAACGGATATCGAAACGTAATCTGCTATGATTTCAGCGATATGACCAAAACCAAGAAAAAAATCCGATTCGACATAATCTCGATCTTTCCTAGCATGTTCGGGAGCTATTTCGGCGACTCGATCATCGCCCGGGCGATCAAGCAGAAGCTGATCGACGTCCGATCGCATGACCTGCGCCACTGGTCCGACGACCCCAAGCATCACCGGGTCGACGACCGACCGTTCGGCGGCGGACCAGGCATGGTCATGATGGTCGGACCGTTCTACCGAGCCATCAAGTCGCTGCGCCTGCGCAACAAAAAGAAGGCCCGGGTGATCCTGATGTCGGCCAAGGGCAAGCGTTTCACCCACCAAGAAGCGGTCCGGCTGGCCAAGTACGACCGGCTGGTGCTGCTCTGCGGCCGCTATGAGGGGGTGGACGAGCGGGTCGCCCAGAAGATCGCCGACGAGGAACTGTCGATCGGCGACTTCGTGCTGACCGGCGGCGAACTGGCCGCCATGGTCGTGGTTGATGCCGTTTCTCGACATGTCCCAGGGGTTTTGGGCAAGGAAGAGTCCCTAGCGACCGAATCCCATACCGACGAAGGCGTGACCGAATACCCGCAGTACACCCGGCCGGCCGACTTCTCCCCCGCTCGCGGACAGCACTGGAGGACGCCGGAAGTGCTGCTGTCAGGCGATCACGCCAAAATCGAAAAATGGCGCCGGGAAAAGTCGACCGTCGACTCCGAGTGACTCCGGCAGCTGTGTCGGACAGCAAAAAAAATGAACCAACCGGTCCAAAAAGTCCAAACTTTTATACACCTAGTCAACAGGATATCCACAAAGGCCAAAAACGGGACTTTTTCCGAAGTTCCGAGTGGCCAATTTTACGCCTAACAAAAATTGATATTTTTAGCTTAACCCAGCGGAATATTAAGATTATCTTTAAACTGATATTAAAACCTCTTGACAGGCTAGTGAAAATCCATATACTTACGGACGGAATTCAACAATCGGATTCCTGATAAAAAACGCCTGAAATCGAGTCGTTTTTTTCTTCAGCCTGATTCGGGTTCCGAGTGCTTTGACAATGTGAACGAGACAGCCCAACACAATTGGGCTCCGAACCATCTAGGTTCGGAGGAACTAGGAAAGTCTATTTCCTTTTCAGTTGAGTACTCGGCGGTACGCCACGCAGCTCTTGAGCTTCGTGGCTAATGGCCACGAGAACTTTAATCTGAGAGTTTGATCCTGGCTCAGGATGAACGCTGGCGGCGTGTCTAAGGCATGCAAGTCGAACGATCCGGTTCTCTTCGGAGAGCTTGGATAGTGGCAAACGGGTGCGTAACACATTGGTAACCTACCCCGAAGTCCGGCATAACAACTCGAAAGGGTTGCTAATTCCGGATGTGTCCGCATATCGCAAGGTGTGCGAGTAAAGCCCAAAAGGCGCTTCGGGAGGGGCCTATGGCCTATCAGCTTGTTGGTGGGGTAAAAGCCCACCAAGGCTACGACGGGTAGGGGGTGTGAGAGCATGACCCCCCTCACTGGGACTGAGACACTGCCCAGACACCTACGGGTGGCTGCAGTCGAGAATATTCCGCAATGGGGGAAACCCTGACGGAGCGACGCCGCGTGCAGGATTAAGGGCTTCGGCTCGTAAACTGCTTTTCCTTGGGAAGAAGCTTCGGCTGACGGTACCAAGGGAATAAGGGGTTGCTAACTCTGTGCCAGCAGCAGCGGTAATACAGAGACCTCTAGCGTTATCCGGATTTACTGGGCGTAAAGGGTCCGCAGGCGGCCTGTTAAGTCATTCGTTAAATCTATGGGCTCAACCCATAGACCGCGGATGAAACTGGCGGGCTAGAGGATGGGAGAGGTGAGCGGAATTGCCGGTGTAGTAGTAAAATGCGTTAATATCGGCAAGAACACCAAAGGCGAAGGCAGCTCACTGGAACATTCCTGACGCTAAGGGACGAAAGCGTGGGGAGCGAAGCGGATTAGATACCCGCGTAGTCCACGCCCTAAACGATGGATGCTGGGTATTGGGAGTATCGACCCTCTCAGTGCCGACGAAAAAAGCTAACGCGTTAAGCATCCCGCCTGGGGAGTACGGCCGCAAGGCTAAAACTCAAAGGAATAGACGGGGACCCGCACAAGCGGTGGAACATGTGGTTTAATTCGACGCAAAGCGAGGAACCTCACCTAGGTTTGACATGCAGCTGCAAATCCCGTGAAAGCGGGACTCCTTCGAGGGTGCTGCACAGGTGCTGCATGGTTGTCGTCAGCTCGTGCCGTGAGGTGTACCCTTAAGTGGGATAACGAGCGCAACCCCCGTGCTGTGTTACTATGTCACAGCAGACTGCCTCGGATAACGGGGAGGAAGGTGGGGATGACGTCAAATCAGCATGGCTCTTACGCCTAGGGCTACACACATGTTACAATGGACGGTGCAAAGGGCGGCCAAACCGCGAGGTGGAGCCAATCCCATCAAAACCGTTCTCAGTTCGGATTGAGGTCTGCAATTCGACCTCATGAAGCTGGAATCGCTAGTAAACGCGCATCAGCCTCGGCGCGTTGAATACGTTCTCGGGTCTTGTACTCACCGCCCGTCACGTCAAGAGAGTGGGTGGCGCCCGAAGTCATGCGATCGTGTGACGAAGGTGAAACTCATGATAGGGACGAAGTCGTAACAAGGCATCCGTAGCGGAAGCTGTGGATGGATCACCTCCTTTCTAAGGAGAACAACTACATCCCGAATCGGGGATGAAGCTCCTAGGTCGATTCGGAAGGCCCTTCGGGGCAAATCGAAGGATTCTGGGAAATGGAAACTGCCTAGTTCTGTCTCGTTCACATTGCCCAAGTGGAAAGCGAAGGCGCACCTAATCGGTGCGTTTTTGCTTTGTTGAGCAAAAAATCATTATGTTAATAATGGTTTTCATTATAAATGAATGAAATATACCCTTGACAAGGTATTAGTTATTGTGATAAAGAAATAAGTCTTATGATCATGGTGATCGAAGACAGGAGGATTTAAAAATGAGAAGAAACGGAAACGCCTTGGCCGCCACGGCGGCCCTGGCCCTCGCGATCGCGATCCTGAGCGGCGGCTGCCTCACGGCGCCGTCGGACGACAACTTTGCCGACGAAAGGTCGGCGATAGTCAGCGGGTCGGACGAATGCCCGACCCGCCAGTGGCTGATCGGAGCTGCTGGAGATGAAACGGGCGAGCTGCGAAGGAATTTCGCGGTTTGCTGTATTGGCGGAGTGGGTGACGAAGCGGCGACCCTGTTGTTCGAGACGGGGTTGGTGTTGTCCCTCGAGACGTCTCCATTCGCCGACGGGATCCAGACCGCCGACGAAAAAATCATTTGTGACGGTGGGGCGAACGGTGATGTAACCGTGAACCCCATTCCACAATGGTTCTCCGGTATCCTCCATATCGATGGAGGTGACGGGGATGACCAAATAGAGATCTCTCTGCCGGAGATGTCCGGTGTGAGGACGACTCTAGTCGGAGGACTGGGGAATGATGTCTTGAGACTAAATTCCCCAACCGCAGGAGGAAGATTCCTGCTCGGGGCGAGAGAGGGTTCAGACATCGCTATCGGTGGTGATGGTCCAGACCTTTTCGACCAGGACCCGGAATGGTTCCCGATCCCCGGGGAAACCTTCGTTGAATGTCACGGGAATGGCGGGTCGGACCGGTTCGAGTTCGCCGACCCGAAATTCTTCTGGATGTCGGCCGTAGCCATCATTTTTGGTGGGTCGGGAGACGACATTGCCCACCTCGGGTGGGAGGACGATTTCTTCTCAGGCCAAGACGGAGAAGACACCGTCTACGGTGGGTTCGGTTTTGACGCCTGCGCAGCTGAGCATGAGTTCGGCTGTGAGGGTTGGATAGAAACCGTCCACTGCGGCAACGGCGTCTGCGAGGGACTCATCGGCGAGACGGTCGAGTCCTGCCCCGACGACTGCGTCCCGTCTGGACCCTGCGGCGACGGCGTATGCGGCGAAGGTGAAAGATGCGCCTCCTGCCCATCCGACTGCGGCCCATGCGTCTGCGGTGACGGGGTCTGCACCGCAGACGAGTCACAATACTCCTGCCCCGCCGACTGTCCGCCGCCATGTGGAGACCACATATGCGAGGCAGGCGAGACCTTCATTTCCTGCCCCGCCGACTGTCCGGACGACAGTCCGGTGCCGATGTGCGGCAACGAGATGTGCGAGGAGGGGGAGGATAGTTGGTGGTGTCCCACCGACTGTTCTGCCGGCTGCGGCGACGGCGCATGCGGCGCCGACGAGTCCTGCATCTCCTGCCCCGCCGACTGCGACGAGTGCCCTGACCCCTGCGGCGACGGCATCTGCGCCGAAGCCGACGGTGAGACCCACCTGACCTGCCCCGACGACTGCCCGAACCCCTGCGGCGACGGCGTCTGTGAGGGTCTCCTCGGCGAGACGGTCGAGAGCTGCCCCGCCGACTGCGAGCCGGCCGGCCCGGTCTGCGGCGACGGCGTGTGCGACGCCCTCGGCGGCGAGACGATCCTGTCCTGCCCCGCCGACTGCGAGCCGGCCGGCCCGGTCTGCGGCGACGGCGGATGCACGGACGACGAGTCCTGCATCTCCTGCCCCGCCGACTGCGGCGCCTGCCCCGCCGAAATCCCGACGATCTTCTTGGTTCCGGCCGGGTCATGCCCGTCCGGAGAGATGATCCTCGGGCTGCTCCATGACGACGTCGAGAACCGTCTGGCGGTCTGCTGCCACGAGGCGGACGGTGCGTGGACGGCGATCGGGGCAAATCCCCTCTCCGCCTGGACGGTCTTCATCATCCGTGGCTCGGACGCCAACGACACGATCGAGTTCGTCGGCGGCGCGGACCTGCCGGTGGAATGCTCCGGCCGGACCGTCGGCGGGAGCTCCCCCGGCTGGCTGGGCGATCTCGAGGTGTACGGCGGCGGAGGGCTCGACACCATCGACATGGACGGCCTCAACATCGGGGCCTGCCATCTCGAGGGTGAAGCGGATGCCGACACGATCGTCGGCTGCAGCTGCGCGACCTCCATGGACGGCGGGGAGGGCGACGACGTCCTGACCGGACGGTCGTGGTCCGACGCCTGCAACGGCGGCGGAGGGACCGAC
>JBDRRB010000056.1:0-9385 GCA_043825985.1 bacterium
AACCTATCATCTTTTTCCAGATATGTCAAGCCTAAGGATAATAATAGAAAGACCACTAAGACACTAAAACAAGCCTAAACTAAAACAAATCTGTATATTACTGTCCCGTGACTCTTGACAAACTAGACGAGACGTGCTATAGTGCCATGTCAGGCTAGAGCAGCCGACAGCGAGGGAGGCCGGTTCTCGAGGACGTCGCCAGAACGACGCCAGCGGGAATGGGCCCCTGTCGGACGGCCGGAAGGTCGTCAGGTGAGGGTTGATCCTTGAACGCCGCCCGCCGCAAGGCGGGCAGCAGAACAGACCGGACAGTCTCAGGGAGAGACAGCCCCCATGAGCTCCCCGCAACGGGGACAGGTTACGCGCAGCTACCTGTCCCCGTACCCTGCGGAGGCAAACGTAAATTTGTCCGATTCGTTCTGCTGCCCGTCCGTAAAGACGGGTTACATATAAAGACAGACCGAGGGGAATACCTTCGGCCGAAAAGGTAAGCCTAATCCTGCCCCCGAAGGGCTAAGGCTAGCTGGAAACGTGCGACACAGTGTCGTCCAGCGAATGCGTTCCTCATCCGAGGGACACATGGTGCCGCTCCCGTAGAGCGGAAATTGCGTCAAAACACGGAGTGGGCCGGAGGCGGCCCCGACTTGTCAGGAGCCGCGAGGCTCCGCAGGATGGGGCCAGTGACCCCGGAGGATGCAACATGTTGAACAACACCACCACCGCCGCCGTCGCCGCCGACCTCACCAACTCCGCCGTTCAGGCGGAGATCGTCCTCGGCATCTTCAACCCCGCCGAGGACGCTCGCCGGGCCAACCGGGCCGGCAACGCCGCCAAGAGGGACGGCCGGAAGGCGGAGGCCGCCGAGGCCTTCGCCGCCGCCCAGAGCTTCAGGGCGGCCGCCGAGGCCGCCGAGGCGCCGCTCGTCGCGGCCGCCGAGGCTGCCGAGGCGGTCGGCGACAAGGCCGACCGGGCCGAAGCCCACCATCTCGCCAGGCAGGCCCGGTTTGCCGGGCGGATCGCCCGCCAAGCTGGTTCCCACCAGCTGGCCGACCGCGCCCACGGCGCGGCCACCAGGGCCTTCGAGATCTACCGCCGCCCCCTCTCCGAGAAGGCCGAGGAGGAACGGCGCATCGCCGTCTCCCCGCTCGGCCGGGGGGACGCGCGGCGCATCGCCGCGCGGGGTGGCCTCGACCTCCTCGACCGAGAGGAGGCCTCCTTGGCCAAGGGGCGCAAGTCCCAAGGCCGCGGCTTCGGCCGCCGCGCGGCCTAGGGGGAAACTCCCCCCCACCCCGGGACTGGCAACCCCGGGCAACCCGACAAACGCCGGTGCAACGCCGGCGAAAAAATCGGGAGAGTACCTACACACTCTCCACTTCTCAAAAGCACCAGCCATTCGGCCGGTGCTTTTTAGTTTTGGTACCTGGTACTTAGGGGACAGGTGACGAAATTCCACACTGTCGTCCCGGGCGAAGACCCGGGACCCAGAAACACAAACATAAATGTCATTCCCGCGAAGGCGGGAATCCACGATAAAAAACGAATCGTGGATCCCGGCTCAAGGCCGGGATGACAATTATTTGAGGGAGGCGACGCTCGGTCCCTTCCGGGATGACAGTATTAGATAGAAATACAGTCGTCCGGGATGACATTTATTTGTAGTTGTCATCGCGGGGAAAGAAATATTTACGATTGTCGTAAACGACGAACTGGGCCATCACCCGACAACCAATATCCTCCAGCCACGTGCTCATTCACCGTGCTATCATTCACTACAACAGACGAACCAGAACCCCAATGTGCCCAGAAATTGCCGCCTTCTGCGAAGAGCCAAAAGAGCAGCCGTCTCCAAACAAGAAGGAGCGGACTTTTAATTTGCCGGAAACGAGCTCGGCCGAACTGTTCGAACGCATCAACCGCAACATGGACGCCATTCTGCGGACCAAGGAGTCGCTGATGGCACTGGAAAACGGCCCGAAAAAGACACCAGGAGAAATAAAGGCTGAGCTGGACCAGATCAGGAAAGATTTCCTGCTCACCACGCTCGACAAGACCCAGACCGAAACAATGCACCGCCGGAATGAACTGCTCATAAAAAAACAGGCCGCATCCACGAGGCTCCGCAATGGAATGGAGTTCGATGTCCAGGAAGCCCTCCTGAATGAGGACGAAGAGAAATTGTCCGAGTTGAGAAAAGAGAAGATCAAACTTCAAGACGAACTGGCCAAGATAAACGCCGAACTGACAAAAGCAGAAAATAGTAACGACCGCCGGATCGTGGCCACCATCGACGGTCTGACCAAGCGACTCCAGAGAAAGGCCCAATGGGTCGACAGCCGAGGCCACGACCGTGAGGCCATTCTGGACCTCATCAGAAAGCACGGATACTCGATCGAGGATGAACAGGTGTTGGACATCGAGACCGGAAACATGTCGGTCAACCTGATCATGAGACCGGACTTTTTCGACGAGAACATCTACGGACTGCACCTGACCGAAACACCGATCAACCTAATCGCGGTTGACAGGCGCCGCAACGCCATGCGTCACGAGCAGATGCATAACTTCTTCTTCGAGCCGTCGACTGGCCGAACCAACATAACGTTCATGACGAAAGGCCTGGAAAGAACCGCTGAGGAACTAGACAAGGAATCCTCGGACACAGCCCAAAAACAGGAGCTGCTGCTGGCCGAGCTGGAACGGATTGATGTCGGACAAGCCCTCGACAGCCTAAAGGATGAGCTGCTGGCCGAGCTGGAAAATGTGGAAACCAATTGGGAAGGCCACCCCGTCAACTGGAACAAGCGCTTTTCTCCGAACAACGACAATACACCAAACAACCTTGAAGACGAGTTCAAGAAACTGGCCGGGGCCCACTCCACGGCCGGATTCCAGGCCAAGGAATTCGTCCAAGCCCTGCAGGCCATATCCGAACGGACCGACCTAGATCCGAACCTGGTCAGACGGGCCCAGTCAAACGCCCAGCGCTTCATGCGCCAGTTCGTGCGTGCCCTAAACGGCCTCAAGACCGGTCTGCTGACGGCCACTTTCACGGAAGGAGCGGATGCGGACGATTACACCCATGCCTTCGCCTACCTGATGGAGCCGTCCCAGTACCGGCACCTGCCGGCGGCGCTGCGGCACCGCTTCGGGGCGGAGCGGTACGACCCGGTCAAGGCCGGACTGGACGCCATCATGAACCTGGGGCTCAAGCCGATCAACCTGGACCTGCTGCTACAGATCGAGGAAGACGAAAACTACCCCGGACGCGACTACCTGCGGCTGCACCTGAGCGACGGACTGGCCGCGGCGCTTAAGCACGGGGCGGCCCTGGAGATGTTCCGGTCGATTCGGCCGGCAGATTCAGAAGAAGAAAAGCTCGAGTCGTTTCTCGAGAAAACCGACCGACTGCTGGCCAGCCTGGAGCTGGACGAAACCCAAATCGACCGTCTTTTAAACGATCTTCGCCAGAGTCCCGAACACGACGACTGCCTAGCGGCCTAAACGCCATACGAAACCTATTGTGCCTCAACCAAAAGACCGGCTTTTCAGCCGGCCTTTCGTTTCAACTAAATCGATCTCCCCTATTCCTGCTCTTTCAGGTACTCCGAAGCCGGAACCAGACGATACTCCAACGAGTAGGCATTCTTCTCGACCTCTCGCCAGGCAGCCGGAGCAAACTCCTGAGAAACCCGATCAGCTCCGCTCTGTTTAAACGAGACCGACCCCTCTGAACTCGTCTCCGCTTCAGAAACCATCATATCCATAGAGAGATCCCCCTCCAAGCCTTCCAGCTCACTAAAGAAGGCCTTGTCGTCCTCCGGGGCAGTCAGCAACTTCAGCACAGCCTCTCCATCTTTCCGACTCAAGACCATCGCGCCCTCAACATTTCCCTTCTCAAGATCATCGTCTGTCGGATTTTCCGGATCTACGGAACCATCCAGTTCCCACTGAGCCTTGCGGGTCAAGACGAAAACATCCTGGTTCTCGGCCGACTCCAGAGCCTCCTTTAGCTCCTCGTCCGACATCCAACCGTCACCGGACAGAACCTCCTTCAGACGATCAACCGTCGGGCCGTACTTCTCGTTCAGCTCGGCCAGGGCCGTTCGTTCCCTATCCTGTCGGCTTGCTCCTTCTGACATCATATGTTTGATTGTCTAGAATTGGTTAAGATTCTCCAGAACTCAATCTAGCAAAACTTTCACCAAAACGCATCAACCCGACACTGACTGCAGCACTATGCCCGACAAAAAATTCCAACGCACGATCGAGGACTTCACCTGCAGCGAATGCGGGTTGGAAGTCCACGGCAACGGCTACACCAACCACTGTCCGCGTTGCCTCTGGAGCCGGCACGTCGACGTCAATCCCGGCGACCGGGCAGCCGACTGCGGCGGGCCGATGGAACCGGTCGGTCTGGAGGTCAGCGGTGGCGAGGAATTCATCCGGCAGCGCTGCACCTGCTGCGGACACGAACGCCGTAACCGCACCTCGCCCGACGACAGCCGGGAGGAGATACTCCGACTGTCGACCGCAACCTGACCTGGCCCACAGATCACCCAAGTGACACTCCCCGTAATCACGTCCGGGGTGTTGAGAGACAAAAAACCGCCCCCCAAGCAGGGGCGGTTTTGGCCAACGAAAAAAGTCCCTCAGCCTTTCGATTCGGCTGATTCGCCCTCTCCGAAGGTCAGGTCCTCCTCTTCCGAAGACCAATGCCTTTCGGCCTCGGTCATCAGCTCTGAAAGACGCGGCAGCAGCTCCAGTGCCTCGTCCTGAAGCACGTCGACTGCCTCTCGAAAGTCCCTAGTGTCGCCGAAGACGTCCTCGGCATAGCTGAGCATGAAACTTACCCAGTCGGCCGGATCGTCGACGTAGACTAGGGCGCATACGCCCTTCAGAGAGCTTGGAGGGTTACGCGGGTCAATCCACGACCCGTCAGGACCGAAAAACTCGAAATGGGCGATCGTCTCCTGAGAGGAGACGATGATCAGCCCCTCATGACCGCTCAGATCACGACCAACCCGAATAGTATAGACCCCCGTCGAATCCAACGGGGCATCCGACGGAACGAGCTCCCTGACCAGGTCAGTGAGGCAATTCGTACACATGACCACCTCCTTTCTTTCTGCTGTCGCCGTCCGACCCATTACGGGAGGAACAGCGCCATCAAATGACGTCCAGTTCGGTCACGACGCGACTGCGTCGGACACGAATCGCCGCCTCATCGTAGTCGCCACCGCGTCGAGCATCACGACAGGCTTCAGACGCCTCACGACGCACGGCCCGATGAACTCCGGCTTTCAGCACACGGACATCTCTCAATGCACCGTGCAGACAACGAAACCTCCGACCTCTCCTGAGGCTTTTGGTAACCATGGCCATGGTCATCGTGACCTCCTTTTTCTTTTCTCTACCCAAACCCCGCCCCAGGCATGAACGGCTGCGGTTCAGGCCTTGGGCAGGGCCAGGCCCTGCCTCCTCCGAACGACCCGCGACGCCGAATTCCGGTCTGCCGAGGCTGCGGTCCGAGGCTCCCTAAAAAATCGGGAAGTTGATTTCTGGACCGGCCGGTCAAGTCGAGGTTCGGTTCTCGTGGCGTTCGGATCGACTGTCAAACGGACCGAACGGTCCGGTCGGCAAGGCTCTCACCTCACCGGACGTCGGACCTTAGCAGGTCTGAATTTATCTGTCAAGTCTTATTTGATAGATAGACGATATTTAGCTAGAAATAAATAAATTTAATAGACTAAGCTATTAGACTCTTACTAAGAGTCAACATAATTGGCTAATCTTAGCCAATATTGACCATAAAGCCTTGACAAAAAGGCTATTTTGTGTCATAATTCGGCTAACGGGACTTAAATTCCCGGACGAAAGGAGGTGTGTCATGATGGGCGGATGAGACACACCGGTCAAAAAAAAGACCTCCCCGAGAGCACGGACCGTGCTAAGCAGGGAGGTCGAACGGACACGCCGGCGGAACAGTTTCCGTTGGCGTACTAGGCAAAGGCCGTCATCCTGATGGGCAGGACGGCGGCAGGAGGGCCAAGGAGGCCCGGACGCCGAACCCCGCCCGAAAAGGCGGGGAGGGACACTTAATGCTTTGTGGGGGGTATGACCAGCTCGGTCTGCCCCTCACTTTTTTGTTTGGCCAGAGCAACCAAAAGGCCCGATCCTGGATCGGGCCCCAACCGACAAAATCCGAACGGCTACTTCTTCAGCCCCTTGAGCGCGTACTTGAACAGGATGCGCATGGTCCTGACCAGCGGTTCGCTGTCGATCGACACCGAATACATCTTTCCCTGGAAGGTGACGCACACCAGACGGTTGCCGTAGATTCCGATGTTCGAGCCGAACTTCGATTCCTCATCCGGCAGGAAGACGTGCCGGTCGCTCACGATGCTGTCGCCCTCGCCCGGCTTCCCGGCGAAGATGCCGTAGATCATGCTGCCGGTCCGCCGCGCGCTGCCGCGCAACTCCTTCAGGTCGCCGACCGACAGGATGCTGTGCATGGCGTCGAGGTCGGTAATCTCGTAGGTCTCCTTCTCCGGCGACCGCAGCATGTCCTGGATGATGGCCTTGATCCCCTCCTTGCCCTCGAAGACGCGGACCACCGGCCGTTCGCCCCCGACCCGCAGCTGCAGCTCCGGCATCAGCCGCTCCAGCTCGTCCACCTTGTCGTGCAGCTCGACGTCCTTGCGCTTGGCGTAGGACAGCAGCTTCTCCGGCGGTTCGGCCATGAAGAAGCGCTTCTTGCCGCGCAGCACGCTCGACATCAGCCCCCGCTCCTCCAGTAGGCCGATGGCCGTGTAGGTGGCCTGACGGGAGAGCTTCGAGTGCTTCGCCAGGTCGATGACCGTGCTCGGACCGCGTTCCAGCGCGACGATGTAGGTGCTGATCTCGCTGCCCTGCAGTCCGATCGACTTCAGTATCGAGGCTACCTTTTGCATATCTGTCTTGTTCTTATGGTTGTCTGTCGCCTTCAGGTTACCACGACTGACCCGGCTGCGGAATGGCGGAAACCGCCTGCAGGAGCGACGTGCGCGACGTCTCCTTCATCTCGGCCAGCAGCTTTCCCTGCAGCCTGGCGATGCGCTGGTGGTACTCGTCCCAGAGCCGGTCGTGCCCGACGCGATCGCCGGACTTCAGCTTGGCCAGCGAGACGCGCATCCGGCTGTCGATGACCCGCTTCTCGCGCTCGTAGGTCCGGGTATAGCGCACGACCTCCTGGTCGAGCAGCTCCCGATACTGGTCGAGGGCCTCGCGGCGGGCCTCGAAGGCGGCGACCAGCAGCTCGTCGAAGCGGTGCCACAGCTCGGGCGTGACGCCGGCGGCGGCGCGTCGCTTGAGGTCGTCCTTGTCCGGCCGGTCCAGGGCCGAACAGTCGACCAGGGCGATGAACTTCTTGCGGCTGTCGTGCGGCATACGGCAGCGTCAGCGATCGGTGTCCGATGCGGCGCCATCCAGCTCGGCCCGGGCCGCGGCCTCACGCGCCCGACGAAGCGATTCCGGATCGACCAGGGCGTCGCCCGGTTCGAGCAGCGAACGGCGAAAGTCCGGCAGCTCCCGCAATGCCGTACCGTCGTCCTCGGCGAAGGCCAGGGCAGCCGGACCCAGCAGCCGCTCGGCAGCTGACCGCAGCTGTTCGGCGGAAAATTCGCCCAGGCGCTCGGCAAAGGCGGTCGGCGAACCCTCAGCCGACTCAAAAGTGTCTTCAGGACGGGCTTCCGAATCCGGCCGACCGCCGTCCGGCCGTCGTTCGTTCTCTTCGAACTCGCTGGGATGGTTCTCTCGTTCCGACATAGGTCTATTCGGTTACGGTGATCGGCGTACCAACGTCGAGCCAGCCGTAGATCCATTCGGCATTGGTCCGGTTCACGTTGACGCAGCCGTGGCTCATGCGCCGACCGAAATTATTGTGCCATGGAGCGTAATGAATGTAGAGATGGGGCAAAAAACGGATGTTCCAACGCACCACTCCCAGGTCGTAGTTGTTCGGGTTGCCGTCGCCGTACGACCAGGCGTAGTGCACGTACTCCGGCTTGGCCAGGGCACTGAACTCGCCGAGCGGCGTCGCGTAGCCGACCTTCCCGGTCGAGACCAAGAAGCTGCCGACCGGCTGGCCGAACTCGTAGGCGTAGAGGCGCTGTTCCGAAACATCGACCCGAACGTACTGCGGCAGCCACGGACGCGAAACGAACGAACTGGACCGGGAACGGACCAGCAGGCGGTCCGATCCGCCGCTAGCTGACCGATCGACTGCGATCTCGAGACCGGATTCGTCGGCCTCGCCGAACGGACGGAAGTCGGACAGTCGATCGAAAGACAAGCCGTCGAACAGCGCCACCTCTCCCCCGCCGTACGCTCCGGCGACCGCGATCTCATTCCGCCCGTCGCCGTCGAAGTCGCCGACCGCCGGACGAGCGCCATAGGGCGAACTATCACCGAACGGAGAAAACTCGCCGAGGAAGCCGCGACCGTCCAGCCCCAGGACCTGCACTCGGGCCTCGATTCCCGGACCGGAACCGACCAGCAGCTCGTCCATGCCGTCGGAATCGACATCACCGGCGGCGACGAACGAGCCGGACCTGCCGATCAAGCCGAAGGGGAAAATGCCGTTCGATATGATCTTGGCCTGTCCGTCCGTACCGAGCAGCCGAACGTGGCCGTTCGTCTCCGGTCCGGCCGCAACTGCCAAGTCAGGCGAACCGTCGCCGTCGAAGTCACCGACAGCCAAGTCAAAACCTTTGAACATCCCTGAGTCGAAGACCGGCAGTTCCGAGGCCTCACGACCGTCTCCCCAGTTGATCGTGACGTTCGGTGTCTGCCCCCGAGCGGCGGCAGCCAAGGTGTCGGTCAGCCCATCACCGTCCAGGTCCGCCGACACCGTCGGCTCGAAACCGGGGTCGGCCTGCTGCGTCCACGAACCGTCATCCGACCAAACAAAAAGAGCCCATCCCGAGCTCCCCACGGACGCCGCCACCGGACGGACTGACAGGATCAGCCCGAGCAAAACAAACAATCCGCTGGCGAGACTAATTTTCATACTTTTTTTGGCGATCGAACCTGTCTGTTTTTATTTCTGACCTAATTCTACCATTTTTTTGACCTACTGGCAACTGACTAAGGCACAAATGCCCCGATCCAGAACATTAATGTCTGTTTTGGCAAATGTCTTCGACAAAAAACTGACGCAAACAAAAAAACGACCCAACGGATCAGCAAAATCTAATGACATACGGCCCACATTAAAACAGGTTCTCCCCGGCAGACGAAGGCCCGCAGACACGTCTTTCGGTCGGTTGGTCGGCCCGGGCGGACTTCCCCTCGCTCCGCGTCCGGGTCCGGGGCGGCTGCGCACCGGACCTACGCCGCGGCGCGGCGG
>JBDRRB010000057.1:0-13596 GCA_043825985.1 bacterium
AGCAGGGACCGTGAGCTGGAACTGCGGCGGAAGGCCGACGGGGAGCATGTATATCCAGGTCAGCACCTTCTCCTTGGACCCGTACGTCCGCATCCAATGCACCTACACCGATAGATGGACCAGCGAAAAGACCGACCAGGACTACAGGATAAGACTGACCACGACCCGACCAAACTATGGCGGAGTGCGCTGGTGGTTCGTCTGCCCCCTGTCACGAAACGGCCGAGCGTGCGACCGCAGGGTCGGCGTGCTGTACCTCGGCGGCAGGTACTTCGGCTGCCGCCGGTGCTACCGCCTACCCTACGACAAGCAGGCAAACAAGCCTCCGGCCAGCCTGGGTATCATTGGAGAGATGATCGACCTAGAGACCGAGATCGACGATGCAGAGGCCAAGATCAGGGTGCGGTACTGGAAGGACAGGCCGACCAAGAGATACTCGCGGATACTGAAAAAGAGACAGCGGCTGTACAACCTCGGCTCCGACATGGCCAGAATAGAGATGCTGGAAAAGGCACTGCGGAAATGATACCCTTCAGGTGCTACCCAACCGTACTATTCACACCGATTTTGTTTGGCTGTTTGTACCCCATGATGGGCGGTTCTGCCGACAAGCGGCCACTCCGGTGTGAGCGCGGTTGGGTAGCCAGAACCGTCCTTTTTGGTGCCTAAACAGAAACACGCCCGGCGACAGGTGACGCAAGCTGCGTTCCTGCCGCACGGGCGTGCGGTATTCGATGAGTGAGGTCAATCGAGGCCGGCGGCCTTCCGCAGTTGCTCAACCTCCCCTCTGTCCAACGACCCCTCCTCGGGCCAGTACTCCGACCTGCTCCCATAGGCGATCGCATCGACCCTCGCGAGATCCTCGAGGATCATGGTGAGGATAATCACTGCCTGTGTAGGCAGTTTCGAATCATCCTTCAACAGACGACCCAACCCACTCCGGTGTCTGCAAGCGTTGACTGCCAATACGTCCGCAGCTGTTCTCGCCGCAGCCTTTTCTCCGTCTGTCATTGTCATCCTTAACCTCCTGAATCAAAGACTTGCTAACATAACACAAAATTAGCCTTTTGTCAAGGCTAAAAAGCAAAGATCAAATACCTAACTCCTATTGATTTCGACCATATGAAATTCGCCCTATACGCCCGCAAGTCCACCGAGTCCGAGGATCGACAGGTGCTGTCCATCGACTCGCAGGTGGACGAGATGACCAAGGTCGCCCAGGCGCACGGCCTGGATGTAATCAGGACGTTCCGCGAGTCCCAGTCGGCCAGCAAGCTGGGGCGTCCGGTGTTCGCCGAGATGATGCAGGCCGTACTGGATGGGGAGGTGCAGGGCATCCTCTGCTGGAAGCTGGACCGGCTGGCCCGCAACCCGATCGACGGCGGGCAAGTGATCTGGGCGATGAAAGAGAGCGGCCTGGTGATCCGCACCCCGACCGAGCTGTACAGTTCGGACAAGGAGAACTCGATCATGCTCTACATCGAGTTCGGCATGGCCCAGAAGTACACCGACGACCTGTCGCGCGGCGTCAAGCGGGGCAACGCCAAGAAGATCAGGCTAGGGCAGTGGTGCGGCGTAGCCCCCATGGGCTACCTCAACCGACTAGAGGACCACACTGTCATCCCCGACCCTGACCGCTTCGACCTGCTCCGTAGTGCCTGGGATCTGCTACTGGCCGGATCGCCGCCCGAGGAGGTCCGGCGGAGACTAAACTACGACTGGTGTTTCCGAACACTCAAGCGCAAGCGGCAGGGAGGCCAGCCGATGTCCAAGAGTGTCATGTATAAGATGATACGCAACCCGTTCTACTACGGCCTGATCCGGCGCATGCACGACGGGGAGCAAGTCGAGTACAGGGGCATCCACCAGCCAATGATAACCGAAGACGAGTTCTGGCGGGTCCAGAAGCTACTCGGACTGCCGGTCCCCAAGCCCAAGAGCAAGGACTTCGCCTATAAGCGGCTGATTCGGTGTGGCGAGTGCGGCTGCGGTATCACGGCCGAGGAACACGTCAAGAAGTCGGGCAGAAGGTATGTCCATTACCACTGCACCAAGAAGAAAAGGGATCGCAAATGCGGCCAGCCAACCATTAACGAGAAAGACCTGACCTCCCAGCTCAAGGATATCCTGGACACTATCACCCTACCGGCACAGTTCGTTACTTGGGCCAAGATATGGCTCCGTTACCTGAACGAGCAGGAAACCGACCACGGAGCCAAGACCAGAGAATCCCTTCAGGCAGCCTACAACGGAACCCAGGGCAGGATAGACCGCCTAACCAACATGAGAATCGACGACCTACTGACAGAGGACGAATTTAAGGCCAAAAGGCAGGAACTGCTGAACGAGAGAGATAGCATCAAGGCCAAGCTGGACGACACTGAACAGGCGGCCGACAACTGGATCGAGCGGGTGGAAGGTGTGCTGGACTTTGCTCAGGGAGCCAGCGAACGGTTCAGAAAAGGAGACTTAGAAACCAAACGGGAGGTACTGACCGCCCTAGGTTCGAACTTTTTGCTGAAGGACCGAAAAGTCAGCGTAGAACTGGAAAAAGTGTGGTCGATCTTCTCTAAGGAGGCTCCCCTGCTCCGGTTCGATATGGAAAGGTTAGAACTCGACGAAAACGGCGACGTTAACGAAAAAACGACCGCTTTCACGACCGTTTTTCCACGCTGGCAGGGGCGGAGGGAATCGAACCCCCAGTTCTGATTTTGGAGATCAGTGGTTTACCATTAACCGACGCCCCCATGCTTTTTGGCAAGCGCATGGTACAACGACCGCACCTTTCTGGCAACGACCGGATCAGAATAGCGAATTGAGATGCAGCCCATATAGTCCTTACGCTTTCTGGTTCCGCTATGCGGCTTAACGTACTCGCGATGAAACTGGTTCTCAGATAACCCAGTAATGTCAGACCAAAAAGCCCTTACCTCATCTAAATCATGGTATTCGTGCACATGCACCAACGCACGAAACTTGCCCAAATCGACATCAAAACCGTTCTTTAGCGACTTCAGGAACAGAGAAACCATCGCTGGATCGGAATTAGCGAAGGTCAGAGTTGAACTCAAACCCTTCTCGCCTTCACACCAATACAAAACAGCAGCCAACATCCTCCAGTCACCCACGGACATTTTGCCGTTTTTAGAGTCAATTTCCCGAATCGAATCTGAGAAATCCTTGTTCCAGGCCATACGTCTCCTTTCGGCCATGACCGAACGACCTCTTTCTCCGGCCTGCTGTCGGCGACACATCAAGACGTACCGAGCCCGACGATCCAGCACAACATCTTTAGTCCAAAGATAGACAGTACTTTTTGACACTCCCAGTAAAGACGAAATCTCAATGATCGTCTTGCCCTCGGCCCTCATCCGAACAGCTTGATCCTTAATGTCACTTCCGTGAGACATCACTTAACTGTAGTTGTAGTTCCAATTATAAACTCGCAAAAACGGGCGGCACCTGCCCCCGTTCTGCCCATCAACTACTTTGTCTCCTTGTGGCTCTCGTGCTTCTTGCAGCGCTTGCAGAACTTGGAGAGCTCCAGACGGGTCTTGAGCGTCTTCTTGTTCTTGTGGCCGCGGTAGTTGATGCTCTTGCACTCGGTGCATTCCAGCTTGATCGCGTTGTCCTGCGACATATCTGTTTGGTCCAAAAATCTATTACGACACGCGGGACATTACCAGACCCGCCATCTTCTGTCCAGGCTAGAGCCGCCCATCAGCTCAGGTGGAGCCACCTCTGGGATTCGAACCCAGGACATCCAGTTTACAAAACTGGTGCTCTAACCAGCTGAGCTAAGGTGGCACGCACCCACCGAGACTCCAAACTTCGATGAAGTTGCGGTGGGTGGTGGGCAGGCTAGGATTCGAACCTAGGAAGGCGGAGCCAGCAGATTTACAGTCTGCCCCCTTTGACCGCTCGGGAACCTGCCCCCTTTGTCCATTCGGGACCCCTAAAAAGGAAGCCCGTCCGACCCTTCTCGGGTCCGGACGAACGTGGAGCCGACGACCGGACTCGAACCGGTGACCTACTCCTTACCATGGAGTTGCTCTACCAACTGAGCTACGTCGGCCTGAAATTCAGGCCTATCCTTTTTGCTGTCCCTGATCGGGCTCCGACGCCAGCGCGGCGATCCTCTCCTCCAGCGCCGGCAGTTTCTGGTTCTCCGGATTGACCGCCCGCAGTCGCTCCAGCGCGGAAGCGGCCCTTTCTCGGTCGCCGTCCATTATACACGCCTCGACCAATGAATCAAGATGCTTGGGATTGGACGGCTCGAACGACAGGGCAGTCTCCAGTCCGGCCTTTGCCGCCGACCAGTCGTCGGCCTCGCCGCACGCGTAACTGAAGTTCGCGAACTGTCGGGCGATCTCGGCGTGCTCCGGCGCACCGGCCGGACACTCTCCGGAAAACGACTCCCAGCGCGGCACCGGAACCCCGTGGGACTCAGACACCGACTGGCCGCACAGCCTCCTGATCAAAACCCTGACCAGAAAGGCGTATGTTTCCCGGGCCCGATCCCACCTTCTCATTGATAGATAAAGCGCGCCCAGGTCACGGTACACGTCCTCGTTCATCTCGTCAAAGGACAGCGCCTCGATCAGTTTTTTCTCGGCCTCGCCGAACTTTTCCGCCTCGACCAGCTTGGCGCCGGAACGGCGCAGGCGGTCGACCTGGCGCGTCTTCTGCTCCGGGCCGAGGGGCCGTTCGTTGCGGAACTGCCGATCCAGAGTGACTAGCCTATGGACCAGCTGGCGGAACGCGTCCCTGATCCTGATCGCCGGCGGCACCAGCCGAACGGAAACGGCACCGGTCCAACGCTTAGCCGCCCGCAGGACCCGTTCGTCCATGATCTGCTTCTTGCGCGCCAGGTTCTGCTCCTTGGGCAGCGACCCGGGCTCGATCAGCGTCAGCTGGGGAAACTTGCGCACCAGAAGCAGGGCCAGAATTCCGGCGCAGACGATGACCAGCGCAAACAAAAGGACATCAATGATCATATCCTTGGGCTGAGCACTGAGGCGATCTTGGCCAGGGATAAAAATCCGTCAGCCGAAAGGGACGCGCTGCCGACCAGGGCGCCGTCGATCTCGGGACGCGACAGGAAACTTTCCAGGTTGTCGACGTCGACCGACCCGCCGTAGATGACCCTGAACGAAACGCCCAGCCGTCCGTCGATGCCGGACAGCTCGTCGCGAATCAGCCGGCAGGCCTCCGCCGCGCCGTCCGGATCGACCGGCTTTCCGCCGCCGATCGCCCAGACCGGCTCGTAGGCGACCGTCACCGCCGGACTTTCTTCCGCTGACGACGACGGCAGGCCAGACAGGGCCGCCCGAAGCTGACGGACGACCGTCTCGTCGCGCCGGCCGGACTCGCGCTCCTCGGCCGTCTCGCCGACGCAGATTACCGGCATCATGCCGACCTTGAGCAGGGCTGTGGCCTTGAGCCCGACCATCTCGTCGGTCTCTCCCATGACCCGCCGCCGCTCCGAGTGACCGACCAGGCAGAGCCTGCAGCCGAGCTCCTTCAGTCCGTCCGGGGAGACCTCACCGGTAAAGGCGCCGCTCCCTTCCCAGAACACGTCCTGCGCGCCCAGCAGCAGGTCCGAACCTCGCAGGGCCTCGGCGACCGGAGCCAGCGCCTCGAACGACGGGCAGACCGCAACCGTCAACGAACCCAAGCCCAGACCAACCGTCCGGCCGGCCAAATCCGCGGCCAAGGCACGGCTCTCGGTAGCGGACAGCTCCATCTTCCAGTTGGCGATCAGCAGCTTGGCGTTAGGCATAGGTCGTTCTTTTCGTTAGGACGAAAGCTCGTCGGCGACCGAGGCAAACTGCCCGTTGCCGTCGAACGGTCCGATTATCGCCATGGACAGGCGATTCCGTCGGAATATCCTCTTGGCCATGCGCTGCACGTCGTCGCGCCGGACAGCTGCGATCTTGGCCAGCCGTTCTTCCGGCGTGTCAATCCGACGGGTCAGCAGTTCCTGCTTGGCGTACCAGTCGGCCTTATGGCTGGAATCCTCGAGTGCCAAAAGCGTCTTGCCCCGGATGTACTCCTGCGCCAGCTTGAGCTCGGCCGCGGTTGCGCCCCGCCGCACTAGGCCGGCGATCTCGCGAAAGGTCAGCCGCAGGGCCAGGTCCACCCGATCCTTGGCCAGTCCGGACTGGATAGTCAGGTCACCGACGTCCTGATACGGATTGATCTGCGAGCGAATGAAGTAGCACAGACCTTCCTTCTCGCGAACGGTGGTGAACAGCCGGGAGCTCATCGTTCCGCCCAGAATGGTGCTCATCACCTTGGCGGCCGGAAGATCCGGATCGTCGTAGGACAGGGCCGGAAAGGAGATGGCCGCCTGGACTTGCTCGGTGTCCCGGTGCACTACCTTGAGGCGCGGCTTGCGGTAGCCGGCCCGGGCCAGGTCAAACTTCTCGAAGTTGCGCCCGCCGCGTCCGGTACCTTTACCGACCTGTCCGAAGGTGCGCTCGAGAAGCTCGACTGTCGCTGCCTCTTCGAACCTTCCGGCCACGGCCAGGACAGTCCTCGACGGAACGTAATACCGGTCACGGTAGGCGACGAGGTCGTCGCGCGAAAGTCCGCCGACCGTCTCGACCGTGCCGCCGATGCGCCGACCGAGCGGCGAGCCGCGGTACAGCTCCTCCTCGACCAGCTCCTCGACCAGCATCAGCGGATTGTCCTCGTACATCCGCAGTTCCTCCAGGATGACCTGCCGTTCCGAACTGACGTTCCCGGCCCGATAGGTCGAATGGTAGATCATGTCCTCCAGCATGTCCGCGGCCAGCTCGGCCCGGCCGGACGGCAGCTTGACGTAGTATCCGGTGTAGTCCTTGGAGGTGAAGGCATTGTAGTCGGCGCCGACCGAATCCAGGTCGCGCGAGATGTCGAGCGTCGTCGGCCGTCGCCTGGTCCCCTTGAACATCAGGTGCTCGATGAAATGCGACGTGCCGGAAAGCTCAGCCGTCTCATAGCGCGACCCGACCTCGTAGAGCGCCAAAAAGGTGACCGCCGCCGTGTCGGCCTGCGGCACCAAGATCACCCGGATACCGTTCTTTAGCCTCGTCCTGCGAAAAGACATTGGGATTGAGAGAGGAAAGAGAATGGCGCTAGAACGCCACCCTCTCCCCGATCAGGTCGGCGAGGTCGTCGACGGCCACGCGCTCCTGCTGCATGGTGTCGCGGTCGCGCACCGTGACCTTGCCGTCCTCGGCCGTGTCGAAGTCCACGGTGATGCAGTACGGCGTGCCGATCTCGTCCTGCCGACGGTAGCGGCGTCCGACCGAACCGGTCTCGTCGTACTGGACCATGAACCGCTTGGACAGAATATCGCGAATCTCCCGCGCCCGCTCGACGAGCGGCGGCTTCTTGGACAGCGGCAGCACGGCCGCCTTGATCGGCGCGATGGCCGGATGCAGCCGCAGCACCGTCTCGACTTCCTTGGCCGACTCGGTGGTGGTGGTCCGTCCGCCGTCGATCTCCTCGTAGGCGTCGAGCAGGAAAGTCAGCACCGACCGGTCCAACCCCAACGCCGGCTCGATCACGTACGGAACATACCTCTCACCTGTCTCCTGGTCGCGGTATGACAGGTCCTGACCGCTGAACTTGGAGTGCTGCTTGAGGTCGTAGTCGGTCCGGTTGGCGCAGCCCCACAGCTCGCCCCAGCCCCACGGATACTGGTACTCGAGGTCGACGGTCCGCTTGGAGTAGTGCGACAGCTTCTCCTTGGGATGCTCGTAGAAGCGCAGCCGGTCCGGTCTCACTCCCAGGCCGACGAACCAGTCCATCATGAAGCCCTTCCAGGTCTCGAACCATTCCTCGTCCGTGCCCGGCTTGACGAAGAACTCCATCTCCATCTGCTCGAACTCGCGCGTGCGGAAGATGAAGTTCCCTGGCGTGATCTCGTTCCTGAACGACTTGCCGACCTGGGCGATGCCGAACGGCGGCTTGCGGCGCGAGGTCTGCAGCACGTTGCCGAAGTTGACGAAGATGCCCTGTGCCGTCTCCGGCCGCAGGTAGACAGTCGAGGCCTCGTCCTCGAGCGGACCGATCGAGGTCTTGAACATCAGGTTGAACTCCCGGATGTCGGTCAGCTCGCCGCCGCATTCCGGACATTTCAGGTCACGCACGCTGACCTGTTCCTCCTTCAGGCCCGGCATGCCGGCGACATGCGCCTCAACCAAATGGTCGGCGCGGAACCGCTTCTTGCAGCCCCTGCAGTCGACGAGCGGATCGGTGAAGCCCTGCAGGTGGCCGGAAGCCTCCCAGGTCCGCGGGTTCATGATGATCGCCGCGTCCAGCCCGACGATGTCGTCGCGCCGCTGGACCAGGGTGTCCCACCAGGCCCGCCGGACGTTGTTCTTCAGCAGCACTCCCAGCGGTCCGTAGTCGTAGGTCGACCCGACCCCGCCGTAGATCTCGGAACCGGGAAAAAGAAAGCCCCGTCGCTTGGCCAGCGAGACGATCTTGTCCATCCTGTCGTCAGTCATGTTTTTGTCGGTCATACGGCGAAAATGTAGCATGAGGCCGATGAGGTAGCAAATAATGCCTGCCATCGCTTGTCAGGCAAAAATGTCTGCCGTTCGAAACCGAAAAGCCGCCCGACGGAAGAACCCATCGGACGGCTTGCTTTACCTTGAATGCTTCTCAGCTTACACATCCAAGGCAGCTTCCACCTCCTCTTCAGTTAGAGTTGCAAACAGACCCCGTTGATCATCGAGTCTGTTCACGACCCAAGCAAGAACCTCCCTCGGTTCAAGGAAGTCGCACACAGGAAAGACAGCGATTGCTCTTCCATGTCCGACCTCCTTCACCGCCACCGAAAACTTCCCGAACGACATTACCCAAACGCCGCTCTTGGGCTGGTGAAGGTCTAAACCTTCCCAGACGAATCCGTCGATAACGCCGACCAGTGCCTCGACGAATGTCGTAAAGTTCTCGAAGGTGTCTCCGGAAAGGAGGACACTAAAAACCATCGGATTCCGCATCCCCTCCACTTTTTTGAACTCCATTTTCTTCCTCTCCTCTCCGAGACCGTCAGGCCCCGAACCGAACGCAACAGGTAGAACCTATGACACGCTCGGTTCGAGGCATGACGACACTTCCCGAACTCACATCAAGAATTCGGACTCGGCAGATAACCAAAATCCCGACCGGTGATCTGGAGACGGGATCCGGGGTTGTCCCTAAGGACGCCCGGACCAGACGCTTCCTGTGGACCGCCGTCAGCCGGAGCCGACAATGGCCAAATTTCACGTCAAGCGCCGTTGCGGCCCGAAATGGGCTGGTCTGGCGCCTTTCCCCCTCCATATCACCGGACGGGATGGATTGAATGCGGATCCGAGGCCATAAACGAAACTCCTGAACGACGATATGGAGACGGAGGGTTCAGGGTATGTCCGCCGAAGCGAATGTCTGAACCCGATGGTGCCGCCGCCGGAAGCCGTCAGCCGGAGCCGACTTCGACCGGTCGTACACCGCTACCGCACCTTCCGGACAAGCTCGGTCGGAAACGGTAGGTCCTCCTCCATGTCGTCGATCAGGAGCCTTCTCGGTGATCAACAAAGCACTATAGCACGTCTTGGAACTTCTGTCAAGGCTCACAGACTACGTTAAAAGATATTTAGCTAGATAAAGCCAAAAAACATGTAACATAAAACTAACAGAATCAAAAAACTGACTCTTCTAATTCACTCGGAACGCCTAAAAAACAACTCACGAGCCTATTTCGGCTCTTTTTTAAGGCAATTACTAAACCAAAACAAAATCCTCTTCAAGAGAAGAGGATAATCATCCATCTAGCCTTTTCTTCACATCAAAGGCCAGAATTGCCCATTGTCCGTCATCCGACGGTTCAAAGAGCGTATCTGCAACGGGCTGACCATCAACCAAAATTCTAGCCTTTCTTGAGGATGTCGGATCTTCAATATCTACCGTGCAGTCAATGGCTGCCATGGTCAGGAGATCCCGAAAAAACTGAAGAAGCTTTTTGGTCTCTGCCTGGGGATCAGGGCCTGCCACCCCGACGACTATTTTATTTGAACCCAATCCTTCCTCCTTCAAAGAAGCGCGATATCAGCTAAGCAAAAAGAGACGAAACAATCAATCCATGACGGTTTTTATGAAACCAAAAGACGATGACAAAAAACGATTCTGCCCCATCCACCTAAACTGAATATCTTAAAAAAGACGGCACCCTATCCGAACTCCGCTATAAGCTTGGACTTCACAAAACCAAAATGCGGACCGCTGACGGCCCGCATCTGGCCCATCCAGCCGACCGAACAGCTAGATGGTCATGATTTCCTTTTCCTTCTCCTCGCCGATCTCGCGAATTCGGTCGTTGTACTGGGCCGCGACCTTATCCAAATCCTCGAGCAGCCGGTACCTGTCGTCCTCGGTCACCGACTCGTCGGCCTTGATGTCGCTCCTGATCTCCTCGCGTATCTGCCGAACCGAGATCCTCCCCTGCTCCAGACGCTCGCCCAGGAGCTTCTTCATCTTGAGCCGGACCTCTTCGGTCATGGGCGGAATGATGACCCGGATTATCGAACCGGCCACCACCGGATTGAACCCGAGGTTGGCCTCGATGATGCCGCGCTCGACGTCCTTCACCACCGACTTGTCCCACGGCTCGATCTGGACCGTATGTGCGTCCGGCACGGTGATGCTGGCCAGGCCGACGAGCGCGGTCCGGCTGCCGTAGGCCTCGACCTGCACGTTCTCGACCATGGCCGCATTGGCCCGACCGGTCCGCAGCGACGCCAACTCCGTCTTGAGGTGCTCGACGGCCCGGTCGAAGTTCGACCGCCGCCCGGAAACTATGTCGTCTGGCATAAGTGTTCGGCTCCCGCCTGTCTACTTGAACTTAGTGACACCCATATAGAGCACGCTCGAGTTCATTTCGTCAACCAGTATGGCCGTCGCGACCCGACTGGACGGCAGCGTCTTGGGGATCCAGTTCGTGCCCCCGTTGGGAGTGCGGTAGAAGGTCGTCGCCGTGCCGTAGTAGATGTAGCTGGCGTCCTTGGGATCGACGGCCACCGAATAGATGACCGTGCTCTTGGGCGGAGTGAGCAGCGGGACTTCCTCCCAGCTCTCGCCGAAGTCGCGGGAACGGATCAGGCCGTAGCGGTTGGCCATGACCACCACCGCCGGATCGCTCGTGCCCACCGCCAGGTCGGAAACCTGCTCGGTGCTGCCCGAGAACTCCTTCTTGTACGCGACGCTCAGGTCCTTCCAGTTGACGCCGGAGTCGTCGGAGCGCCACAGCCCGTTCGACTTGGTGGCCGCATAGACGCGCCGCCCGTCGTTCGCGACCAGGGCCAGCTTGACCACCGGACTCTTGAACGTCTGGACGCTGGTCCACGACTCGCCGCCGTCCGAGCTGCGGAGCACGTCGCCGCCGTCGGTCGACACCCAGACCATGCTGGGGCTCAGGCGGTCGACGAGCACCGACGTCACGCTGCGGTCCGGCCGGGCGTCGAGGTAGACCACCTTCCAGGTGCGCGAGCAGTCGTCGGTCCGGACCAGACGGTTGGCGTAGGCGGCGAAGACCACGCACTTGTTTTTGGGGTTGACGGCGATCGACGGCACCCGACCGTCGGTCACCTGGGTCGGCTGTTCCCACGACTCGCCGCCGTCGTAGGTGTAGATCAGTCCGTTATTGGACGTTCCGGCGTAGATGGCGTTGGGGTCCTGCGGATCCTGGGCCAGCGCCACCACGCTCACTGCGGCGAACGAGCGCGGCTTGCCGTCCGTGGACGGTATCGAGACCCGCTGCAGCCAGGTGTCGCCGCGGTCCGAGGTCTTGAACACGCCGCCGTCGCCGCCGGCCGGCTGGCCGCCGTTCGAGGAGAACGAGATGCAGCCGACCCCGAAGAAGATCAGGCTTCCCAGGAGCGGCAGGAGGACGGATGCTCTGCGCATGGTTGTGTGGTCAGATTGATAGGTTCCGGACTGCCCAGGAGCCTGTTTGGAATCTGCCTTCCGAGAGCGTTCGGATCTCGTTCCCGGCGAAGACGCCGAAGGGCAGCGAAACGTGGCGATGCCTACGGTGAGACGACCTGAGGCATCTGCAGCCGGAACGGGCCGAACCGATCCGGGAGACAGTATTCCAGACAGTCTCTAGGCGGACACGGACGATTGCGGTCATTCTAGCATGGCGGACGGCGACGCGCGACGCGGGCGGACCGCGACGGTCACAGGTGCAGGACAAAATTCTGCAGGGCGGCACGCGGCCCGACGTTGCCGTCGATCTGCCGACGGGCCTGCTGCAGCGCATCGGCGGCAGCGACCGGGTCGAGGCCGGCGATGCCGGACCAGCGCCTAATCCCGTCCACGGCGTCGGCATGCTGCAGCCGCTCGTCCAGCCCGTGGCGCATGAGCAGCACGTCGCGCAGCAGCTCGGAGGTCAGGTCGAGGAAGGCCCGGGCCCGGTCCTGCGACTCCTGGAACGGCAGCTTCTTGGGCAGCAGCTTCTCCACCACCTGCCAGCGCGCCGCATAGCTGGAGCCGACCAGTGACAGCACCTGGTCCCGCCGCTCGCGCATCTCGGACAGCGACGGCGCGTCGGTCACGAAACGGACGGCCCGCTCCGGGCAGCCGTCCGCCAGTCGCGCCAGGAGGGACGCCTCCGACGGCAGCAGCCCCAGCCCGGCCAGCCCGTCGCGGATGGTCGTCGCGCTGACCCGCGGCAGGCGCAGTTCCTGGCAGCGCGAACGGACGGTCGGCAGCACCGACTCCACGTCCGGGGCGGTCAGGACGATCAGCGTCTGCCCGTGCGGCTCCTCGAGCGTCTTCAGGAGCGCGTTGCCCGACTCGCGGTTCAGCAGCTGCGCGTCGCGGATCACCGCCACCTGCCAGCCGCCCAAGAACGACTTCCGGGACAGGCGGGCGCACAGGGCCTGCACCTGGTCGATGGCGATCACCGTGCGCGGCTTGCCGGTCTTGGGGTCCAGTCCGCGCTCGACCGGACAGAAGTCAGGCTGCGAGTCGAGCGTCTCCGTGCCGAACAGGTGTCCGGCCAGAGCCCGAGCCAGGGCGAAGCGGCCGCTCCCCGGACGCCCGGTGAACAGGTAGGCATGCGCCGCCCGACCGCTCGCGAAGGCCCGCTTCAGGGACTCGAAAGCCGCCTCATGCCCCCAGGGGACAGAGACTCCGGCAGCGGCCTTGCTCTTGTTGGCGGCGGTCCGGTTGGCCATACGCCAACACTTTAGACTATCCGCCAATTTAGAGACAGGCTGAGCAAAAGTTGCCTCAAAAAATACTTTTAACTCAAAAATGGGTCGATGTTAACAACAAGGTTGACAGAAAGCTGAAAAATGGCTATCTTCCTTTGTTGCCATGCAGAGGAAGATATGGCACGAGGAGGAGTGATGGGGAAAGAAAAAGAGACGTTACGACAAAAAAGAGCGCTGGGAGTGGAATCGTCCGCTCCTGCCTACTTCACGGTAGGACAACATCCACGTGTCCTAGGGGAGTTGGAATGTATGGGAGTTTGCCGCGAGGACGGCGGCGATGTGGTCCGAGGCGGCCCGGCCGGTGAGCCGAACGGTCGAGGATCAGACGGTGTCTGGCGCCAGT
>JBDRRB010000058.1:0-3653 GCA_043825985.1 bacterium
GACGGTGCCAACGCGGGAATTAAAGCGGGTGCAGCGTCAGCTGAACGGCAGGCCAAGACAGATTCTCGACTATCTCAAACCGGACGAAGTATTCAACGGGCTCGTTGCGTTAAATGTCTGAGACCACCCAAATAAAAAATAACTTTTGTGTTTTAGTTCTTCCAAAATCTTTTTCAAAAAAAGAGACCGCCTTTCGTTCGGTCTCAATTCGGTATGGAGGTTCCTTTCTTGATGAGGAAAAATATCAGATTGTTCCCCTCATCTTTTTCGTCGCCACCTTCCCTGTCACAGGAACTGCAGCGATCAATGACCATCGTTATTCCCTGTGACCTGTCCGTCGGCAGTAGGTGCTGGTCTCCCGTTTCGGCCAGTGATTCAAGCAGGGCATTCCTGTCCTGCTCGGTTCGTTGGCCGCAGGTGCGGCAAACCAGTGTCGTACGTCCCGGGCCGCCGCAGAGTTCGCAGATGAACTGATCGGTACGATTTCCGGGACTGCCGCAGGCCCTACAGTGGCCCTGTTCCATTGATTTCCCTCTCCTTTTTGGGAATTTAACAAGTTATCACGTTTTTGCCTACAGGTCAACTCTTTTTTCCGGCTGATCGGACCCAAACAGTCTTCTTCTGGTTTCGGTCATTCCTTGGTCTTTTTGCATGGTCTTGTTCAGCTTGGCTATAGCTTGGTCCGCAATTCTCTCGATCCGTTTTAGATAATCGTCCTCCTGCCTTTCACAGGAAGTCGGGTCGGGCAGTTTTCCCACAATCAGGTCGGCCTTGTGTCCGGACTTAAGTTTGTCCCTGTCTAATGTCACGTCAATCGTGCAGAGGTGCTCCTTTCCGTCTTCGGTGACAGCGGTAATGAACGCGTCGATGCCGTGCAGGTGGTCTAGGGGCGTACCGACTGCCGTGTAAGCCCGTACTTCGGCTGTTGTTCCGGCTTTCTCCAGTCGATCCTGTATTTCAAGCAGTAGGTCCTTAAGAAACAACCGGTCGGGATTTTCCGGATCGCCCGGTTGTGACTCCTTGACCAGTTGCAGCGCTTGTCTGCGGCCGATATAGCCGGGTCTGTCTTTGTCACTCAGTTTTTTCAGCAGTTTTTCGTACTCCGGACTGCTGACATCCACTTCGCCGAGCATCTGGTATTCGAACGTCCGGCCGGTGTCTCCAATTTCGGACCTCCTGTAAATGTTCGTTCCTTCCATATTTCATCGCGTTATTCAGTCTTGATTTAAGTCATTCGATCCAGTATGATCCTTCCGGTTAATGGGCCCGTAGCTCAGTTGGTAGAGCAGCGCCTTTGCAAGGCGAAGGTCAGGAGTTCGAATCTCCTCGGGTCCACCACCCACATGACGGGCAAGTCCTGGGTGGTGCAGCTGGGGAGACGGTGGGCACTGGGCCCGCTTTTTGTTTTCCGTCGGTCGTCGGAATCGCTTCTTCCGGACAACGGACTACTTCCAGCTCTCGACAATGACCTGGCGAATTTCGGTCTCGGACGGAAACCGCTCGAGCAGTCCGTGCTTGGCGCCGGTGTGCTGCACCAGGCCGGCGGAGTTCAGGATGCCGACGGCGAGCGCTGACCGGATCTCGTCATGCCTGATCAGTCCAGCCACGAGACCCGAGCCGAAGGCGTCTCCGGCACCGGTGGTGTTTATTCGCGGGACGTCCAGCGCCGGACAGCGCCACGTTTTCCGGCCCTCGGCGGCATAGGCGCCGTTCGTTCCGTCGGTCACGACCAGCGCTCGCTTGGGCAGCCGGCGAAGTTTTTCGACGATCTCCGGCAGCGCTTCGGCCGACAGTTCGGACAGTGTCGCCGCCTCCTCCCGGTTCAGGTTCAGTACGTCGATCCGGCGCAGCAGCCGGTCCAGTTCGGCCAGTCCGGCCTCCAGTTCCCGGTTGCCCGGATTCCAGGAGACGCGCGCACCGATCGCCTCGGCCCGGTTGATGATCATTTCCGCCAGCTCCAGGTTGCCGCCGAGCGAGGTCACGTAGAACCATCTAGCCTTGAGCTTGGGCCAAGCTATCCGGTCGGTGTCGATGCTGCCGCCGGCCCCGCGGTGCACTAGGATGGTTCGTTCGCCGCTGCCGGACATGATGACAATCGAGCAGCCGGTCCGATCTTCCGTTGATTCCTGAACGAACTTCGGCGACACGCCGTCGGACCGGAGTGCCCGGAGAATTTCTCGGCCCTGGATGTCCTGGCCGATGGCGCAGACCGCCGCCGTCCTGAGCCCCAGCCGTCCGAACGTCGCGGCGGCATTGGTCGCTCCGCCGCCGGTGTCGAAATCCATCTCCTCGACGTCTACCTTCGATCCGAGGGGCAGGCAGGTCTCCGGGGTTCCGTTTCCTTCCGCCTCAAGGGCCGAGCTGCGGACGAACACGTCGTAGGTGGCCGACCCGAATGTGATTGCGTCGTACATGGCTTATACGTAGTCAAGCTTCATTATGACGAAGCCGTCGCGGTCGGCGGCGTCGGCCTTCTGCTCGTCGGACAGCATGTCCGGGAACGGGTAGTCGTCGACCGTCTTGTGACCGGATAGCTCCGATATCCGGACCGAGCGTCCCCAGGGGGTCTCCAGTACGTTGCCGACGCTGTATTGTTCCAGGTCCTCGGTCGGTCGGACCGTGTAGGCGAAGCCGAAGTGCTCGAACTGCTGCTGAAGAGCGGCCTGCTCCTGGGTTGGAATGTCGATTTGCATATATTTTTTCGTGACAGTTAGTCTTGTCGATCGGTCGTTGGATTTATGAGAACTGTTTTTTGATTCGGCCGTAGCTCGATCATGTCGTCGTCGGCGATGTCGCGGGTGGCCGTGCCGGTCCCGACGATGCAGGGCAGGCGCATTTCCCGGGCGACGATGGCCGCGTGGCAGGTCAGTCCGCCCTCGTCGGTGACGATGCCCAGGACGCCCCTAAGGTAGGGGAGGTAGTGCGGCGTGGTCTGCTCGGCCACGACGATCCTGCCGGTCGCCTGCGGCCCCTTCTCCGCCAGCTCGTCCCTGGTCCGAATGACGATGGCCGGACCCGTGACCGGCTTGCCTGGGTCAAAGGCCACCTGTCCGGTCAGTTCGCCGGGCCGATTCGGCTCCGTCCGTCCGGCCAGACCGGAGAATCGTTCCGTCAGCTGACGGACCGTTTCCGGATCCGCGATCACCGCCTGCTGCAGTTCGTCCAGATCGACGAACGCCAGCCGGTGCAGGTCACGGCCCTCGGCCAGTTCGGCGACAGCCGGACCGCTCGTCTTTCCGTCTAGCCAGTTCCGCAGTTCGTCGACGGTCAGCTTTAGCATTAAGTCAGCTGGATCCGCGGTCAGGCCGTCCGCTCGGAGCAGGGCCTCGATCAGTCGGAGTAGCCCGCATTCGAGCTTTTCTTCCTTCAGGGCCATCGAGTTGCGCCAGTCGTCGTGTCGCTGCAGCGCCTCGCGGCCGGCCCCGTCCGTCGGTTCGGCGGCGGTCAGTTCTTTACCCAGGGAGAAGGCGATGATGAACTGGGCGCCGGCCTGTTCGTACAGGTCGAGCAGACGGAGTCCGTTTTCGCGTGCCTCGGACAGGTCGTCGCACTCGATCGCCTCGGCCATCGCCTCGCCGATGCGGTCGATCTCTAGGTAGGTCCGGTCGTTGCCGTCGATGACGTCGATTAGCCGTTGCGGGTTCTCGCGCACC
>JBDRRB010000059.1:0-6821 GCA_043825985.1 bacterium
TGTAGCCTAATCTTGGTTGTCTTCCAAGAAACGTTGCGCCTCCAATGCGGCGGCGCAGCCGCTGCCGGCCGCAGTAATCGCCTGCCGATACTTCCAGTCCGCCACATCCCCGCAGACAAAGACGCCTTCCACGCTGGTCGCGGCCGAGTCCGGCTGTCTAACGATATAACCCTTGTTCAGTTCGAGCTGTCCCTCGAACAGCTGCGTGTTCGGCACGTGGCCAATGGCCAGGAACAGTCCGCCGACCGCAAGCTCGCTCTCCTCGCCGGTCACCACGTCCTTGAGCCGCAGGCCGGACACCCGATCGCTTCCGAGCACCTCGGTCACTTCGACGTTGAACCGCAGCTCAATCTTCGGGTTGGCCTGGGCCCGGTCCTGCATCGGCTTCGACGCACGGAGCTCCGGCCCCCGGACCAGCACCGTCACCTTGGACGCGAACCTGGTCAGAAAAGTCGCCTCCTCCATGGCCGAATCGCCGCCGCCGACGACCGCGATCTCCTGGTCGCGGAAGAAGAACCCGTCGCAGGTGGCGCAGACCGACACGCCCTTGCCCCACAGCCGTTCCTCGGACTCGAGGTTGAGACGCCGGGCGGACGACCCGGTGGCCACGATGACCGATCTCGCCTCCTCGACCCGGTCGCCGATCGAGACCCGGAACGGTCGCGACGACAGGTCGACGCCGGTCACCACGCCGACCGACACCTCGGCCCCGAACCGCTCGGCCTGGACCTTCATCCTTTCCATCAGCTCCGGTCCCTGAATCCCCTCCGGAAAGCCGGGGAAGTTCTCGATCTCGGTCGTGGTCGTCAGCCAGCCGCCCATCCGCTCGCCGGTCAGGACAAGCGGCCTCAGTCCGGCGCGGGCCGCATAGATGGCCGCAGTGTATCCGGCCGGACCGGAACCGACTATCAGCAGGTCACGCATAAAAAACAGCTAGGCCGTGGCGACCTTGGCGATCCGGCCCGCCAGCTGCTCCTTGGTCTGCAGGCCGACGATCTGGTCGACGACCTGACCGCCCCGGAACATGATCAGGGTCGGAATGCTCATGATGCCGTACTGCGAGGCCACGGCCGGCGCCTCGTCGACGTTCAGCTTGCCGATGGTCACGCCGCGTCCGTCGAACTCCCCGGCCAGCTCCTCGACGATCGGACCGAGCATCTTGCAGGGACCGCACCACGGAGCCCAAAAGTCGACCAGGACCGGCTGGTCGGACTGCAGCACTTCCTTCTCGAAATTTTGGGCGGTAAAGGTAGCGGCCATAAAATAGGCAGTAAAAAGTGATAAAGCCACGAACCGGAATCCCACGGACGCGCAGTCCGCGGTTCCGACCTCATGGCCTTACCGCTTGCCTCCTCCACATCGTTTCCGTTGTCCCTAGACCGGCAGTTGCAGCTTCCTTTCCCGCCTCTCCTGGGTAAAGAACTCCAGCTTGTCTCCAGCCAGCACCGTCGCCTTGCAGGTTATCTTGATGCCGCATTCCTGGCCCATCCTGACTTCCTTGACCTCGGTCTTGCCGGACTGGAGCTGCATCACCTTGCCGTCGTCGATCGGCTGCTCGCCTCGATATAGTACCACATTCGCGCCGACCTCAGCGTGTCCGTCGGAGATTCGTGCGCCGACGATCTGGCCGGTCTTGTCGGCCCGGAAGACCTTGATGATTTCCGCCTGACCAAGGTCATTGCGGATGATCTCGGCCGGAAAGAGCGCCTGCAGGCGGACCTTCAGGTCATCGAACAGGTCGTAGATTATCTTATAGGAGACGATCTCCACGCCCTTGTCGCGCGCCAGCAGGTCGGCGTCCTTGGTCGCCAGCACGTTGAAGCCGACGACCACGCCGCCGGCCGCCTCGGCCTGCAGCACGTCGCCCTCGGTCAGGTTGCCCAGACCCTTGCTGATGATCTCGACCGCCACTTCCGGCGTCTTCATCTTCTCGATCGTTCCCACCAGCGCCTCCAGCGAACCGAGCACGTCGGCCCGCAGCACGACGTTGAGCTTCCGGACGTTCTCGTTGCCCTCCTCGTCGGTCGTCGACGGCTGGACGACGGCGCCCCGGCGCTCCATCGCGTACTGCTTGCGGACCTTCTTCATCTCCTTGACGTCGGACATGACCTGGACGATGTCCCCGACCGACGGTGCCACCTTGAAGCCCAGAATCTGAGCCGGCATGCCGGGCGGCGCGGACTTGATCGCCTCGCCGGTCCAGTCCTTCATCGCCCGCACCCGTCCGTAGACCTGGCCGGACATGATCAGGTTCTGGTTCGGCCGGAGCGTGCCGGACTGAACCAGCACCGTCGCCACCGGACCCTCGCCCTTGTCCACGTGCGACTCGATTATCGTGCCGACCGCATCGCGGTCCGGGTTGGCCCGCATGCGCTCCTGGTGCATGTCGGCGACCAGCAGCACCATCTCGAGCAGCTCGTCGATGCCCTGGCCCTTCTTGGCCGAGACCTGCGCCATGACCGCATCGCCGCCCCAGGCCTCGGGGATGATCTTGCGTTCGGAAAGCTGCGTCATGGTCTTCTGCAAGTCCGCCTCAGGCTTGTCGATCTTGTTGAGGGCCACGACGAACGGCAGCTTGGCCGCCCGAATGATCTCGATCACCTCGTCGGTCTGCGGCTGGACCCCATCGTCCGCGGCCACGACCAGCACGGCGATGTCCGCGACCCGCGCGCCGCGCGAGCGCATCACCGTGAATGCCTCATGTCCGGGCGTGTCGATGAAGGTTATCTTTCGGCCCTTTTTCTCAACCTGATAGGCACCGATATGCTGCGTGATGCCGCCGGTCTCGCCCGCCAGCACGTTGGTCTTGCGGATGGCGTCCAGCAGAGCCGTCTTGCCGTGGTCGACATGGCCCATGACCACCACCACCGGCGGACGGTCCTGCAGCTTGGTCTCGTCCTCGCCGCTCAGGATCTCCTTCATCTCCTCGGCCGTCACGTTGGCCTCGCCGACGTCACGGTTCTCGGCGCTGACCTCGAAACCCAAGTCGTTGGCCAGGATGCTCGCCGTGTCGAAGTCGACCCGCTCGTTCAGCGACGCCAGGATGCCGTTCTTCATCAGCTCCTGAATGACGATGTTGACCGGCAGGCCTAGCTTGGCGGCGAAGTCGCGGACCGTTATTGCCTGAGGCAAGGACACTTCCTTGACCTTCTCGATTGCCTCGCGCACCAGCTTCTCCTCCTTGCGGTACTTCAGCTGAAGGCGTTCGAGCTTCTTCACCTCGCCCCACTTGGCCGTGATCCTGTGCACCAGACGGTCATCGACCTTGATGGCCTTGTTGCCAATATCAAAACCGAGCTGGGGAAGCTTTTCCCTCAACTCGTCCGGGCTGGTGCGAAGACGTCGGGCAAGTTCGGTGATGTTCATGGGTTGTTTTTACTGGGAAGATGGCCCAAGCACGCTGCTATGGTAATGTAGGAACACTAAAGAGTCAATTTCGGCGGCCCAAACCGGGAATCGCCGGCGAACCGAGGTGACATCATGGATATCAGCCAAAAAACCGACCAGCCGCACGGATTCCTGCTGATCGACAAGCCGGCCGGAATGACCTCGCATGACGTGGTTCAGGCCGTCAGGCGCGTCACCGGAGTGCGCCGGGTCGGGCATGCCGGCACGCTCGACCCGTTCGCGACCGGGCTGCTGATCGTCGGCGTCGGGCGGGAATCGACCCGTGAGCTGGGCGGATTTCTGGGACAGGACAAGGAATACGAGGCCACGATGCGGCTGGGCGCGGTTTCGGACACCCAGGACCTGGACGGCGAGATCACGACGACCGACGGCGAGCTGCCGGACCGGGACCGCCTGCTGACGGCAATGGAATCGTTCCACGGCGAGATCAGCCAGGTCCCACCGATGTATTCGGCCAAGAAGGTCGGCGGACGCAAGCTCTACGAGCTGGCCCGGGCCGGACAGGAGATCGAACGGCTACCGGTCCAGGTCAGGATTGAGAGCCTGGACCTGCTGTCGTTCGAGCCGCCGCTGGCCAGATTCAGGGTCCGCTGCTCATCCGGCACCTATGTCCGGACGCTGGCCCACGACATCGGCCAGAAGCTGGGCTGCGGGGCCTATCTGACCGAACTGCGACGTACGGCCATCGGCGAAATCGGCATTCCCCGGGCCAATCCGCTGTCGAAACTCGATGCGGACAGCTGGACCGGCCTGCTCTGGAGAGCATAAGGCACCCGAACCGGACAAAAACCAGCCAAGACCGACCGGACAAGCGCTTCCGACCGGTCTTTTTTTCGGTTGGACGGCAGCTTGCAGCCAGGCCTTACATATGATATGGTCAGGCCACGAATTATAACCGCCCTGCGGGCGGGTTCGACGAACTGGCCGACACGAAATCGACTGCCCTACCTGAACCTGACGACTCGAGAAACCGAAACTTGGGGGCAGCGAGGATACGGATCAGGCCAATTCCTGTTACTACCAGCCGAAACGCATGAGAAGCGATTCGACGGCAGCCGAACGGCGGCTGTCCAAAACGGACCTCAAACGAAACCATACGCCCAGCGCCCGGACCGTAGCGTCCAGAGCGTAATTTCGTGCTCCGTCAGGAAGTGAACAGGGTCGACACCAGCCTCGCAGGTTAGACGAGGTTTTTATGTTAGTACTAATCGCTCTATACGGTGGCATAGTCGGCATAGCCGTCGGCTTCGGCGTCGGCTACGTCATCCGAAAGAGAATGGCCAAGAACCAGATCGGTTCGGCCGAGGCACAGGCGGAAAAGATACTCAGGGAAGCCGAGGACGAAAGCCGCAAGAAGATCGTCGAGACCAAGGAACAGGCCCTCAAGATGATCGAGGAGTCCAAGCGCGACGACGAGAACCGGCGCAAGGAGCTGCGCCTGATCCAGCGCAAGCTGGAACAGGGCGAGCAGGACTACCAGCAGCGGATGAGCGAGCTGCAGAAGCGACAGGAGGACCTGTTCCGCAAGAACGAGTCGATCGAGGCACTCAAGACCGAACTGGCCAAGCGGCACGACGAGCAGAAAGAGAAGCTGGAGCAGATCGCCGGCCTGACTGCCGATGAGGCCAAGAGCATCGTCATCAAGAACGCCGAGGAGATCATGAGCGACTCCTTCGCCAGCCGCATGCGCAAGCTGGAGCGGACCCACTCCGAGGAGATCGAGGGGCGGGCCCGCAACCTGCTTTCGCTGGCCATCTCCCGCGTCGCCTCGTCGCACTGCGTCGAGACCACGACCTCGAACGTGCAGCTGCCCAACGACGACATGAAGGGCCGGATCATCGGCAAGGAGGGCCGCAACATCAAGGCCCTCGAGAACCTGACCGGAACCGAGATCATCGTCGACGACACGCCGGAGACGATCATGATCTCGGGCTTCTCCCCCATCCGTCGGCAGGTCGCCAAGCTGGCGCTGGAACGGCTCATGGAGGACGGACGCATCCACCCGACCAAGATCGAGGATGCGGTCGAGCACGCCAAGAAGAACCTGGCCAAGGACATCAAGAAGGCCGGCGAGGACGCCCTCTACGAGCTGGGCATCCCGCTCACCGCGCTCGACCCCAAGCTGATCCAGATTCTCGGCCGGCTCAAGTACCGGACCAGCTACGGACAGAGCGTGCTGAAGCATTCGGTCGAGGTGGCCACCATCGCCACCCTGCTGGCCCAGGAACTCGGCGCCGACGTGACGGTCTGCAAGCGCGGCGGACTGCTGCACGACATCGGCAAGGCGGTCGACCACGACGTGCAGGGCGCCCATCCGGAGATCGGCTACAACATCCTGAAGAAGTTCGGCCTGCCGGAGGAGATCTGCTACCAGTCGCTCGGGCACCACGAGGACAACCCGAAGACGATCGAGGCCGTACTGGTCAAGACGGCCGACGCCATTTCCGGCGCCCGACCGGGAGCGCGCAAGGCGACCTACGAGAACTACATCCAGCGCCTGGAGGAACTGGAGAAGACCGCAGCCAGCTTCCCGGGAGTCGAGAAGGCCTACGCCATTCAGGCCGGACGAGAAGTCCGCGTGTTCGTGGAGCCGAAGGCGGTCGACGACTTTGCCGCCTACCGGCTGGCCAAGGACATCGCCACCAAGATCGAGTCCGAACTGACCTACCCGGGAGAGGTGAAGGTCAACGTCATCCGCGAGACGAGGGTCGTCGAGTACGCCCGCTAGACCGTCCGCAGCTGACGTCATCCGCGTCATTCGTCATGAGGATACTGGTATTCGGGGACATCGTCGGGGGAATTGGCCGGGAAGCTGTCATCGGGACGCTTCCCGGTCTTCGTGCCGAGACGAATCCGGACCTGGTCATCGCCAACTGCGAGAACCTGGCCGGAGGACTCGGCGTCACTCCGCGGACCCTCGACCAGATGATCGACGCCGGCGTCGACGCCTTCACCTCGGGCAACCACCTCTGGGACCGGCCGCAGATATCCGAGGTGCTGGCCGACAACAGATACTCCGAGCGTCTGGTCAGGCCGGCCAACTACCCGCCGGACACTCCGGGACGCAGCTGGATTTTGCTTACGGTTGGCGAAAAAAGGGTGCTGGTGTTAAACTTTGTGGGAAAGGTGTTCAGCAACGTGCTGACCGATAACCCCTTTCGTTCGCTCGACAAAATTCTGGTCGAGACTGCCGGACTGAAGGCCGACATCGTGCTGGTCGACTTCCATGCCGAAGCGACTTCGGAAAAGATCGCGTTCGGCTGGCATACCGACGGCCGAGCGGCAGCGGTCTGGGGGACGCACACGCACGTTCCGACCCGCGACGAGCGCATCCTGACGCGCGGAACGGCCTACATCACGGACGTAGGCATGACCGGCCTGCGCGACGGCGTGATCGGCGTCGAGCGCGAACC
>JBDRRB010000060.1:0-7883 GCA_043825985.1 bacterium
CGACGACTTGTTTCATCTCCTTAGTGCTGGACTCTGGAACTTCCATTTGCAACAGACGACCTGACTCATTCACTCGAATGATTTCGGTCATCCGTTGCTAATGGTTAAATGGCAACTGGTCTAATGCCGATGATGGCTATATAGATGATCATCTCGACCAGGGAAAATCCGCGGTTGTCCGGTGTCCTGTTGCTCATGGCTACTTGTAGTTGACCCTAACCTCTAGCAGCGACGGCGTGGAGGTTCCGTCGCCGGTCAGTTCTGCCCTATACTGAACCCATTGTCCGCCGTTCAAAACATTCGACACCAGGGCACCGAGCGGGTCCGTGAAGTAGGTCCCAAGTCCGTCAGCCCCATACCAGCCGCTCCAGATGCCTGGCGATCCGCCGGCATCGGCGGCCGTCCGTATCTGCAACTGAAGATTCGTTCCGGCCGGCAGGCTCTCGTCCCACTCGACGACCTGCACGGGAGACGCATCGCCCATGTCGAATCTGGAGGAAACAAACAGACCGGTCGTTGCGTATCCGCCGACCGAGCTCTCGCCCCAGCTCACCTGCACGCCGTCGAGCGTCACCTGCTGGGTGCCGTCGCCGGCCAGGAACGCTTGGAAACTGATCTGACCACCGGCCACCGGAAACTCGGCGATATGGGCATTGACGGTCGAGGCCGAGCTGTAGTCGCCCGATCCGGCCACGATCCAGGACTCTCCGCCCCAATAGAGCCAAGACGACCCGCTGTCGTCCGACAGCTGATAGTAGATCTCGCCGCCGTTCTTGGTCGCCGTCTCCGAAAAGCCGGTCCAGGCCTCGACACTCGTGGCATGGGTGGCGACCGGACTTATGCCCGGCCAGGCGGCGGAGTAGGACGATGCGCCAGCCCAAGAACAGCTGGCGTGGTCCTGACAGGCAGATTCGCTGCCAAAGGCACCACACGACAGCGGGGTCCCGGAGCAGGAAGACGTCAAGGTCCAGTCGAGTGACACGTTGTCAAAGCCAACCGCATAAGAACGGTTCGATCCGCCGTTCGTGTAGTCAACATAGGCGGCAACCTTAAGATAGTAGGTACCGGCTCCGGAAATCTGATCGCTGACGTCCAGGCTGCTGACTTCAGCCCAGCCGGAGGTGCCGGTCCGATCGCCCGAACTCCAGACCTCCTGTCCGATGACAGGTGTCCCCGATGACGCGTCAACGAAGGCGTAAAGGGTCAGGCTATCAGCCGATCCGGTGTACTGACTGACTATCCAATCAAGGTTCAGCACGGCCGAGCTAACCGCGCCATCCACAACGAAAGACTGCACGAAATAACCGCCCGACACCCTACTCTTGGTGTTCGGAAATTGAATCTTGGCGTAACCGCCGGGATTGCCGCCAGAGATAACACGAGACATTGTCGCGTTGGCCGTTCCCCATCGTCCGCTGGTCCATGGGATGAGAGTGCTGCCAAAGGACGGATTGAGGGTCGATTCCGTTGAGCCACCGCCCCAGGCACAGCCCGACTGCGCCAAACAGGACGGTTCGGTGCCAAACGACGGGCAGGATGTCGCCGTACCGTCGCATGATCCAGATCCACCCAGGTCTTTGAGTCGGGCCACTCCATCCGCGACCTCAATCTTGCTGTCGTCGTACGAGTAGCCATTGGCCGACGCGAAAGTCCAATCGTAGCTCTGCGAGCAGCTGACCGACACCTCGTCGAGCTGGACCCGTTCCGTTCCATCGCCAGAGAGGAAGGCCCGGAACGAAATCCGTCCGGCCGTCGTCGGGAAGGACGAAATGTTAGTGCCGACCACAGCCGCCGTGCTGTAACTGCCCTCGCCGGCGGCGGCCCAAACCCCGCCGTCCCAGTACCGCCAGGTAGCTCCGTCGTCGTCCGACAGCTGGTAGTAGATCTCGCCGCCGTTTTTGGTCGCGGCCTCCGAGAATCCGGACCAAAGATCCAGCTCTGGAACGGAATGCGATGCGCTGGGAACGATGCTCGGTCCGTCGGACGGATAGGACGCCGGACCGTACGGACCGGACGGCAGGGTGAAGCCGGCAGTCCAGCGGGCGACATCGGACACCCGAACTTCATCAATCCTGCCATTGAAGAAGGCATCACTTCCGGCGAAGTCGTCGGCGCCGCTCACGCTCACGAAGGCTGCCTTGTCGGCGATGCCGCCCGAATAGACCACTGATCCCTCGAGACTGCCGTTCTGGAAGACGTAAATCCTGGTTTCGTCGTAGACCCCGGTCAGGTGGACCCATTGGTTCAACGGAACCTCAGAGACGGCGGTGACTTTCACCGAGTCCGAACCGTTGCCCGAAAGCCAGAACTGCGCCAGATTGTCGCCGCTTACGATAAGGGCGTACGATTTCTTATTTCCGCTCTCACGCCACTTGGAAACGACCGCCTCGTTCGACGTGGCCGCTGAAGTGCGGTAGACCCAGGCGTCGACAGTAATGGCACCAGTTATACCTAGACCGGTCTGCTGACCGTTGTTGATGTACCTGGAGCTGCTGCCGTTAAAGTCGACGGAAGTTGAGAACTTGCCGACCTGACCGTACTGCGGCAAACCCTTAACGTTGGACAGGTCGTTGCCGTTGCCGGAAAAGTCGACGATCGTCCCATTCAACTCGTCCAGATGCCAGAGACCCTTAATGTTGGTGTCAACGGCACCGCCCGAACTGCCCTTCAGCTGTGCCAAGCCCCCGGTGATCTCGATCTTCCCGGAGTCATAGACATAGTTCGAAGGGCTATCGAACAACCAGGTCTTAGTGCCGCAGCCACCATCCAAGGTCCTCAGTCCGATCTCTCCTCCGGTCGAACTGTCGATGTTTCCGTCATCGCTGTCATATCTGGTGACATCGGACCAGACCGACTGACCACCTCCGCTCGACCAGTCTGTCTGCATCCAGTCGCGCGAACTCCAGTTGCTCAGCAGACCCTCCTGACGGACCGTCCTAGTCACGCTGAACATGGGAGACCAACTGACCTCGACCGTCACCGTCTTGATGTGGGGATCGGTATAGACGCCTGGGCATTCGACGATAGACCCTCCGGCATCACGGCAGACGTCCGAAACGGATATCGTACGGGTGAAGCGGTCATCAATCAGCTCGGAATCGGCCGCGGACAAATCCCAGATACCGTCGACCACCGAAACCTTGGCCGGACTGTGCACCAGGTCATTCCAGGCACCGTCGCGCACGGACCTGACAGCCTCCAGAGCCTCCTGAGCCAGAGCTCGGGCCTGCGTCTCTTCCCCACCCCGGGCAAGGCCACTGAAACTACCGAGCGTGACGCTGACGACAGCTCCACCGATGACCGCGAAGACGGCCATCGCCACAATGACCTCGACTAGAGACTGCCCCCTATGTCCGCTCAGACAGAACCTCATAGTTCCTCGATCACACCCAACGAATTAATCGAGACGGTTTCCGAACCGCCGTCAACATGAGAAACCGTCACCTCACCGGATGAACTCGGCAAACTGAGGCCGGCCAAAAAAATGACCTCGTCCCCGTCTAGAGTGGTTGATACGACCAATGCCGAACCCACATCGTAGGTCCGGTCATACGAAGACTGCCGCAGTGCATAGGACGACCCCCTGAACAGGGTGTAGCCCGAAGGCTCAAACTTTATTCCGTGGGCCACGTCGCCGAGACCGGCGTTCCCCCGTTCGCGCACCAGACGCAGGTTCTGGGCGACTAGAGCCGTCGTCTCGCTGACCTGGGTCGAGACCTGAAGATTTCCATAGACGACAGAAGACACGGCCGCCATGATTGCGGCAATACCGATGACCACCAGCAGCTCCACCAGAGTAAAGCCGCTCCCCTTTCTGAAGTCAGAACAAATAGGACCTATTGGCTGATGTTGCCGGTTATGCTGTAGATCGGCGTTATGATGGACAGGGCAAGGAACCCGACGACCAATCCAATACCTATCAGCAGGGCCGGCTCGATCGCCGTGGCCAGAGTCTTGGCGCTGTTGTCTACCTCCTCCTCGTAGAACGAGGCGAGATAATAGAGCGACTCTTCAAGACGGCCGGACTCCTCACCAACATGGATCATGCGCGTAACCAACTTCGGAAAAAGCTTGGGATGCTGCGCCAAATGCTCGGAAAGCGGCGTACCCGAACCGAGTCGACCCGTGATGTCGTCCAGGGCCCGCTGAAAGTAGTAGTTCTCCATCGCCTTCTGCGTGATCTCGACCGACTCGTCGATAGTCATCCCGCTCTTCAGGAGAGTCCCTAAGGTTCGACAAAACCTCGCCGTGTTGGAATTACGAACGAGGGAACTCACGACAGGCAGGTTCAGCAGCAGCCAGTTAGTGACCGGACGGGAGAACTTCTGCCTGATCAGCCAGAGCAGCAGGACCACCGAAGCGACGACTCCTCCGAGCAGCAGTGCACCGTGCATCTCGATAACGTCGGAAAATGCCATCAGGGCGCGGGTAGTGAACGGCAACTCTACGCCCAGGCCGTCGAACAGCGGGGTAATCTTAGGCAGGACAAAGAACGAGATGACCAAACCGAGACAGAAAGTTGCGATGATGACCACGATCGGATAGAGCATGGCCCCCTTCACCTTGGCGGCCAGTTCCTTCTCCTTTCTCATCTGTTCCGCGACGTGTTCCAGATTCTCCTCCAGCGAACCTGAGGTCTCGCCCGCAAAGACGGCACTGACGAACAGCGGAGAAAATACTCGAGGATACTCCTTAAGACTACCACTGAATGTATTGCCCGACTCGACCGATGACTTTACCCGTTCGATCACCTTCTTGAAACGGCCCGACATCGAATCAGCCGTGATGTCGAGTGCATCGCTAATGGTCAGGCCGGACTTAATCATGACCGCCATGTTCTTTGCGAAAAGCGCCTTTTGGGTAAGATTGAGCCCACCGAAGCTTATCTCAAGTGAAAGCGAACTTTTTCTCTTTGACTTGATCCGGGCGATAGCCATACGAAACTTTCCTTTAGTACTCGCTGCCAGCGACACGAAGTAGTTCCTTAATCGTCGTCACGCCCTGAATAACCTTTTCGATACCGTCCTCCATCATCGTGGTCATGCCCTCCGCTCTGGCCAGATCTTCGATCTCCTGACTTGAAGCGCGAGCAAGTATCGCGGCCTTCACCTTGGGACTCATCACCAGTACCTCAAACACCCCGAGCCGGCCGGAATAGCCCGTGCTCTCACAAACCTTGCAGCCCTCACCTCTATAAAGACGCAGGGAGGACAGGTCCTCTCCGACCCGCTTTCGCATCGCCTCATGCAAGTGAGGCAGTCCCTCCAGGAGAAGCCGTTCCTCATCGGAAAAAATATACGAGGCACGGCAGTTCTCGCAGACCTTCCGCACGAGCCTCTGTGCCAAGACGATGTTGATAGTCGACGCTATAAGAAAAGGCTCGATACCCATATCCAAAAGCCTCGGCATGGTCGTGGCGGCATTGTTGGTATGAAGGGTGGACAGCACCAGATGTCCGGTCATCGCCGAATTAACCGCAATGTCCGCCGTCTCATGATCACGAATCTCACCGACCATTATGATGTTCGGATCCTGACGGACGATGGCCCGCAGGCCATTCGAGAAAGTCAGGTCGGTCTTGGTGTTCACCTGTATCTGGGTGATGCCCTCAATAGAATACTCGACCGGATCCTCGATGGTCGCGATGTTGACCTCGCGACGATTGAGTATCTTTAGTACACCGTAAAGGGTGGTCGTCTTTCCACTGCCGGTCGGTCCGGTCACCAGGACCATGCCAACCGGATTCTTTATGGCCTGATGAACCTTCTCCACGTCTCCCTCAGCCAGGCCTAAGTCGTCGAGTGTTAAGGTGCGATTCTGTGACGACAAAAGACGCATGACGATATTCTCGCCATGGGTGGTCGGAACGACTGAAACACGCACGTCTATCTTGTTCTTTGCACGCCCGCCAACACCGTTGTCGTGAGACGACATAACGAAAGACAGCTTCCCATCCTGCGGGGCACGGTGCTCGTCGGTCCTCATCTTGGCCAGAATCTTGATTCGTGAAACCAGCATGTCGGCGATGGACCGAGGAATGTCGATGATGTCGTGCAAAATTCCGTCAATCCTATAGCGAAGCTTGGCCGACTCCTCCTGCGGATCGAGATGGAGGTCCGAGGTACCGTTCATCTGGGCGTACTGAAGCATGGTGTCGACCATGTCGACGATGCCAACTTCCTTCTGATTCTTCGAAAGACCGGATTCGCACAGAACATCTAGCATCTTCCTTAGCGCATCCTCGGCACTGACCCGATAGCGAATGGCAGCCGCACGGAAGTCCATCGGCGTGATAAAAAAACGATGCACTTCGAGCCCACTGCGTTTGGCGACAAAGTTGGAAATCTCAAGATCGTCGGGATCCGTCATTCCCAGACTGATGTTACCGCCCTCCTTAGCGAAGGCGATCACCCCACGTGACCTGGCGACCACTTCCGGCACGATCTGCAGGATCTCCTCAGGAATTTTCTTCCGAGACAGGTTCACGTAATCCAAACGTAGAAAATTGGCAATCAGCTGACCTAGATTTAGGTCACTGATAACTCCCTCGTTCACCAAACACTCATCGAGTCCGACGCCGGCCTGTTCGGATTTTCTAACGGCATCATTAAACTGCCGGTCAGATATTAAGTTCGATCCGACGAGCAGAACCTTAAGTTGGGCCGGTGCTATCTTCATAAATTCAAAAAATGGAACTGGCTCCAATACCGCTTAATAGTCGACGGGGTGCTGATTTGTTCTCGAGTGCGATAAAATTTTACCACCGAGAGGTGTGCGATGTAAATCGATTCCTAATCAAAAAAAAAAGACATTGACCATGTCGGTCGCGGATGAGCCTGACCGGGCAATGCCTTCTTAACCATGATTACCATCGAACGTCTACACGAAAAATCAATTCGTTGACGCTACAAAAAAGAAGATCACTTCGCGCATAGCCAGACCGAAATATCGAACTCGCCCGAAGACAGACATCTCTCGGCCATACAGTCATAGCCCTGAGCGGTCAGATCGTCCTTCTCGGCCGCATTATCCACGGATACGTACCGCCAGCTCGAATAGGACAGCTCGCAACGCCAATCCAGTTCGGTCACTTCCGGCTGGGCCGTACCGTCGCCATAGTCAAACTTCAGTGGGCTCGGATAGCAAAGATAGCCCTGTGCCTCCAGGACAGAAACCCGCTCCGGCAGCCGTCCACGATCCCAGTCGTCACGACTTGTCGTCGCCGCCTCAAGATAGCCACTGTCGGATATCGCCTGCCAATCACGGAGCGGTTCGACCGCGCCCGCCAAGAGATTTGCGCAGTCCTCAGTACCGTAATCCGCACTCTCACCGTCCAGACTTGAGCCTAGACTGATCCGATCCATCATAGCACTGAAGGTCGAGGAGTAACGGTCACGCTCCTCCAGGCTGGAATAGCTGCAGAAGAGGCCGATGCCGGTCTGCCGGCCCAGGGCATAGACCGACTCCCTATAACCCTGATCGTCTTCGGTAACCAGACGCTCCGCCCGACGTCCGTCAAGGTCGACCGCATACCGCTCGACAACCTTCATTCCGTATTCCCCGTCGATCTGACCGACATTGCCGACCATCCAGTCGACGAACTCGTCGAGGGTCTGCGGCTCACCGGACTCTCCCTGGAGCGCATTGGCGAAACCGTAGGCATAGCACTCGACGCCGGTCTTAGGGTCGGTCAAGGTTCGTCCCGCACCGTTGGTCTCCGCGTCACCTAACCGCCAACCAGACGGAAAGGATACGCTGAAACTGTAGCGTGCGTTTTCATAGGTCTGCCAGCGACCGCATAGAAGTACAGCCATGACTACAGCTGCGAGCAGTACGGCGACGGAAATCAGTATGACAACGAATCTCTTCATATCATTGGTCAG
>JBDRRB010000061.1:0-28899 GCA_043825985.1 bacterium
GGCCTTCGCAAACGATCGACGGCGGACCGCGGCGCACTGCAGTCAGGACACAGGGAAGAATTCTGACCGGCCCGTCGGTCCACCGGGCCAGGGCCTGCCTGACCTGACGAACGGTATTGCCGGTCGTGACGATCTCCTCGACATGAACCACCCTTTCCGCCGAAGCGATGTCGTGCCGAACCCACCGCTGGCCCAAGTTAGGGTCTCGTTCGGTGAAGTCGTGCCGGCAGTTGAGCCAGCCGGCGACGGAAAACGACAGCGTGGCTGCGGCATGATCCGAACCGACCACCCAGTCGACGCCTGAGCGCTCTTTCAGCGACAGGAGATCGACCAGGGCACGACCGATTGCCTGGCAGGCATTGGCGTAGACCAAGAGCCGCGGCACGTTCACGTAGCCGTTGCTGCAGAGTCCTGAGGTCAGCTCGGCGTGCGGCCGCTGCGGATCACCGTCATGCCGCCAATATCCTTCCACCAGCTTCAGCCAGTGCAGAAGGACGTCGCCGGTCACGGCTCCCGCACCGACAGCGGACGGGTTGAGCCGCCTCAGGTCATCAGCGGTCCGCAAGCGCAGTAGATCCGGCCTCCAAACAGATCCAGCCATGACATGGTCTCCCTTCGGTCCCAATGAGCTTCCTGCGACAGTAGTACAAAAAAGACGGCCTCCGGTCAACGGCCGTCATGATTCGAGCTAAGACTCTTTCCCCTGTCGAAGGAACTGCCGGGCGATCTTCCCGACCCGCCAGGGACGAAGGATGGCGACCGAACCGAGCGAGATCGCGTCGGCCCCGCAGTCGAACAGCGACTCGGCGTCACCGGGGCTGAGGATTCCCCCGCCGGCGCAGACTGGACAGTCCAGCCCGATCTCCTTGGCCTCCACCAGCCATTCCCTGACGAGCGGCAGCAGCGGCGCCCCGGACAGCCCGCCGCCGCCGAACTGGCTGAGCGGAGAATCGTCCCGCCCGAATATTCCGGACCAGTCGATTCGCCGGGGAAACGACCCCCAGGGAACGGTGTTGCTGACGCAGAGGGCATCGCAGCCCGACTGCCCGACCAGTTCGGCCGCCTCCTCCGGCCGGGTGACGACGCTCAGCTTGAGCATCACCGGCACGCCCGACAGGCCCTGCCGAGCCAGACGCATCAACTTCTGAACCTCCTGCACCGACGACTTGGACGACGGGATGCAGTTGGGGCAGGACAGGTTCAGCTGAATTCCGAACGGCGCGGAGAACTCGCCGCAACGGTCGCGCAGCAGCCGGACGACTTGCGAGAACTCGTTCCACCGACCGGCCCGGTCATCCGATACCGTCGCCACCGAAATCAGGAACGGCGACTCCTGCCGCTGCCAGCGACCAAGGTCGATCAGCCGCTCCAGGCCCGGATTGCCCAATCCGACCGAGTTCAGGACACAGCCGTGCCACCAGCCGATCACGATGCAGTCCGGAAACGAACTACGCGGTGTCAGGCCATCGTCGCGGTACGCCATGTTCCCCTCGCGGGGAAAGGCGGTCGCAGTCTTGGTGACCAGTGTCGCGCCGCCGAAGTCCGGCCGCAGCGGACCCAACCAACGGTGAAACGGATAGCCCTCACCGAAATAGCCCACTGCCCCGCTGGCGACATGCACCAGACCAAAATCGATTCCCTGCAGTATCATCGTGCCTCCTCGCAAAGATCCGCCATGAGGATAGGCCAAAGGACGGAAACAAAAAAGCCCGCCGTGACGGGCCGGCCGGGACAAACGAAGGCGAACGGCGTTCAGCCGATCTCGAGACCGCCTTCGTCCAGCGGCTCGAGGGCATCGAGCAGTGCCGCGTCAGTGGCGAACGGATCGAGCCAGACTCGCTCGTTGTCCGGCTGCAGCACCAGTGGCAGCCGGGCCATGACGTCGCCCGGACCGGTCACGATCCGAAAGCATCGCAACGGCCGGCCGCGCCAGTGCCCGTCGATGTCCCAGATGCCGGCCACGGCCAGGAGCCCGCCGTCCGACAGGCTGAACCGCCGCGTAACGCCGCCCGCCCCGACCAGGAAGGCCGAGACCGGAACGAGCAGCCGCCGCTCGAGCAGCGTCGGGCCGCGCCGTCCGACCAGGTCCTCGATCCGGACCTCAGTCTCCAGTCGGGAGCCGTCCTGCCCCAGGCGCTCACCGCTGACGCCCCAACGCAGCAGCTCCATGTTGCGGCGGGACGAGTCCCGGATCACTGCCCCCCAGCCGCCCGGATCGACCTGCGGCCGATCGGTCCTGGCGCCCCCGGCCGGAACCGAAAACCGACCGGCGAGCTGCGGCGGATTGGCCTTAAGTTCCAGGCCGATGCGCATGACGTTCTAGACTCAGGATTACGTTAGTCGTGCCCTGTCCAGCATATCAGCCCCGGTTGGTTCGGCCCAGACGATCCGTCTGGCCCATCCGACTGTAACCTTGACAAACCGACCAAAAGATGGCACTGTCTTCCTCTTAGGAGGTGCTTATGAGCGGAGAAAAAATGAAGGCGGCGATTCGCCGCACCATCGAATTGTTCGGCACCGACCAGAAGCTGGCCGCATCGTTGAACCGGCTTCTGGACAAACACTTCCGGAAGAGCCTCCGAGGGCAGGAGGAAAAGACACAGTTCGGTTACGGCGATGACCCAAACGAAAATTTGGGCCTACCCGAGGAAGAGCTGTGGAAGCTCCTGTCCGCCGAGCAGGCCGCCCAGCTCCGGGCCGACATGGGACTCCCCGACCCGGCGACCGCGGCCTGACCGAGTCATCCCGCCCCCATCAGCCCCCGACCAAAAAGACGGCCAACCTCGGCCGCCCAGCGATCCGGATCAGCCCGATCCGGATTTCTTTTTGCTTATCCCCATTACTGCGGCAGCACCGCCACCGCCAGATGTCGTTCCGTGTAGTGGCGCAGCCGGGCCGCCTGCTCCGGCGTGATCACCTCGCAGGGCACGCCCCAGTGCAGGGCCACAACCTGACCGACCGTCAGCTCGTCCAGGTCCTCGCGCGACTCGAACGGCCGCAGCACCGTCCGCTCCTCGGCCGGACCGAGCCAAATCCGCCGACCGTCGGACACCAGCGGCTCGACCTCGACCGTGACCTTCGGACCGTGAACCGCCCGCACCAGACCGGCCGCGATACGACACGAGTCCAGGCTGTCCAAACTGTGAACCACGTCGGCCTGACCGGTCCGCCGCCAGACGCTGAAGACATGAAACGAATGGTGCGGAACGGCACCGTGCCCGATCCGGTCGGCCACTGCGGAAAATCCCGCACCTAATCTCCGCCGCAGCCGCAACCCGTCCTCCAGGTGACGGTAGAGGTGCCGCTTCTCGACGCCGTCGAGCAGCTCGTTGCCGAGCCAGTAGGCCTCGACCACCCGATCGTCGAAAATGTCGGCGATCCCGTTGGCCCGGGCGATCAGCTTCAGGTACGGCGCCAGGGTCTCGAAGGCGGACAGCATGGCCCGCAGCCCGAAGTCCTCCTCGCCCTCCCGAATGTAGGCCAGCAGCTCGCGGTTGGCGTCCGGCCCGCAGTAGTGCAGGCGGTTCGGGCCGAAGGCATAGCGGCTGCAGCGCAGTATCCCGTCCATAGTCCTGGCACTATATCCCGAAAGGCGAACCGCGGACAAACGCGGACGAGGCAACAAAAAAGGCCCCCGTTTCGGGAGCCGATGTCGCACCGGACACCAAGAGCCTCAATCCCATTCCACCGACACGAACTTGCCGGACGGATCGGCACACGGATTGTGCGCCAGAACGAGCCGCTCGATAAGCGCCTCCATTTCCGGCCGGCTGACCCCAGATCGTTCGGCCGAATCGACCAGATGCCCGACCGCCCGTTCCAGGTGAACCAGGTCGCGCTCGCTGGGCATGACGACCTCGGTGTCGGTCAGTCGCCCGTCGCCGTCGAAAGTCAGCCGATGCGTCACTACCCCGCGCGGCGCCTCGACGGCCGACCAGGCGGTGACCTCCCGCTGATAGGGAAACGGTCTGGTGACCAGCGACGGCGGGATCTCTCCGGCCATCTCACTCAGCTCGACCTGCATCAGATTGAGCAGACCCAGCAGTTCGGCCGCCGCGGCCATGGACAGCACTTCGGGATCACCGGGCCAGGACTGACCGTCGCCCAGCCTGTCAGCCATGAAGTCCAAGTCTCCGTCGAGAGAGTCCGCCTGCCCGTCGCCCTGTCCCAACTTCATCCCCTGAGAGAGCCGAGAAATCGGTCCGACGGCCAGCGGCCGATCTTCTCCTTCGGGATCAACGCCTGTGCCTGGCATGTCTTTCAGGTCCCGCCCCGAAGCGATCGGATTCTCCCAGCCTAACGCAAGGTGGCGCACCGGATGGGATGCGGCGCCGCAGTGTCGGAACCGGATTGACCCAGCAGTCCTGACCAACGACAGGATGACGCTTCTCGTGCCGCTGCCGACCGGAAAGTCAATCCGACCACCATGTGCACCGGTGCCGGCCAGCTCGACCATTTCCTGACCCAGCTTGGCCAGCTGTTCGGCCTTTCCCCGAAGACATGAGGTCTCGAAACTGCCGCTTCGGAACAGTCCGCTCCCGACGCAGGCGACCAGGTGCAGCCCCGCCGACCTCATGGCAAAACCGCGCAGGACCATCGCCGCCCGCTTGCTCCGCTCGGCCCTTCCGTCCTGCCCGACGGCCTGCGACACGGCCGCCCAGGCAGCCAGCCCGTGCACCCACGACCGTCCAGTCAGCCGGAATACGGCCATGGGAATTACGTCGGCTCTGGCTCCGATCAGCATTTGGTAGGGCAAAAACTTGGCGCTACGCCTGACCTTGACCATGCGCGCCGACCCATCCGCGCCGCCGCTGATCTCGACCGTCACGGCCGGTCTGGAAACCCTCTGTTTCCTTCGTTTTCTTCTGTTCACCTCAACCTCCCTATTCCGAAAAAAAAGAACGAGAGACAACATTAGCCTGCCGCCCGACCCAAGTCAACAGGCCTAACGCCCGATCGATGGCCCCCTACCGACTCTACGCCAACGCCTTCCAGGCAAAAAAGAAGGCAATCATCCCTCGGCAGCAAGCAAAACTGTTATGTCATTCCCGCGGAGGCGGGAATCCACGATCTTGCGGCAGTTACTTATGATGAGGATACATGCACCAAAAAGAAAACCCCCGAAGGGGTTTGTAAAACTAGAGCGACCGGACCGGACGACATCAGGCCAACCAGCTGATCTCGATCCCGTCGTTGTCCCGGAGACCAGGAAGGTTAAACGTCCACAGCAGCCGCCTCAGCCACCACTCCTGTTCCTGCCGGATCAGGTGAGCCTGGTCCATGGCGAAGACCTGTCTGGCGATGATCTCCTGCATCAGGAACAGAGAGTCTTCGGCTGGAGTTATGTACTGGAAATCGACCAGCTGCCCGTCACGAATCTCCACTGCGTGGGCCAGGATTCCTCCCGGGGCCTGAACGAAGCCGACATAAACCCCGTCCTTGAAGACCGCACCCTCCAGAAGACCGAACGCAGAGTCCACGGCCGGACGTTTCTCCATCCAGATCCGGAGGACCTGCACCAACCACAGCATCTCCATGGCCATAGCCGAAAGCGTCAGGCCGGGGTTGCGGGGCCACTCGGACCGATCGCCCAAGGCCTCCCAGAAGAATCTCGTCTGCATCTGGAACTTCTTCCACTGGTCATGCAGCTCGCCGCCTTGATCGGACAGCATCCTGGCCACCGGCCCACCGGACTGAAATTCAGACGGCAGGACGACGTCTGTCACGGTCGGCATCTTATCGCAGGCGATAACGCCCGGAACCGGACTCGACCAGCCCAGGTCGTTCTTGGTCCACCTAAGCGTCACGGGACGAGGCACATGCGGCCACGGCATCGACAGCAGGGCCCGACACAGACCGACCAAGCCCAGGTCGATCTCGCCCTCGCCGAACCGTTCCAGATCCGGCCGTCGCTCGACGATGCGCTCGGTCAGACTGATGGCCACCTCCCCCAACTCAGCCGCCCGTCCCAGCGGCCACCTAAGCCACGCCTCTTCTTCATCTCCGGCCATCAGCCAGTCCGCCCCCAGGCAGGCCTGCAGGTGCCGAGCATGCGAACGCAGGGTGAATCCGGCCAGGACCATCCCGACCCCAGGATCCTGCCGGAACTCATCCCCCCGCCCCCCGGCCGCGCACAGGGCCGACGCCGCCGCCAGGGCATGATCCCGTCCGACGGCCACCTGCAGCGCCCGAGGGATGATGGACAGGCTGTCGCAGCTTCGCACGGTTTTCTCGATAATCGCCGGTCGAGGCACCCTAAGCTCAACCGTCCGGCAAAGGCTGCTATCGTCAGGCCGACCGATCACAAGAACGATGTCACTGCCCGTCGATCCTAAACCAATACCCATGTCATGGCCTCCCTTTCAATCAAAGAGCCGCCGGCAAGTTAGCACGTCCGATGCTTCCGGTCAATAAAAGAACCGTCCGCAAAAGCGAACGGTCAAAAAGATGAGATGTCGATGCCCATTCAGGCGGGTTTCCGCGCAGCCACCAGTATCAGCGGCTCGTCGCCGGGCCAGACCCGCCTGTCGATCCGGAGCGGCAGGGTCAGCAGCCTAATGCTGCCCCGACCGCCGTCGGGCCTCGGCACCAGCTGGACCGAAAAGCATCGACACTCCTCAGGATGCTCATCCGAGATGTTTCTCAGCCAAGACCCGACCGCCAGCAGGCACCGGCCGCCGAGACCCAAGCTGACGTCACCCTTCTTTTCGACCAGGTGCATCAGTTCGGTCGCCGTGGCCAGCCGGACATCCGGATCGACCGACCGCAGTTCCAGTCCCTCGCCGCAGTTCAGAATCTCCGGCCCCCGCACCCACAGCCGCTCGTCATTCCGCGCCAACTGGGTGGTCCGATGTATCCCGGGCTGCAGCTCCTGCCTCGACCACTCCCCGCCGACGCTCCTCCGCAGCCCTACCCAGCCGTCCACGTGATCGATACAGATCCGCAGCCACTGTTCTTTGAGAACGATTTCTTCCGCCGCCGCCATCGTAACCTCCGAAATTACTAAGCAAGGATACATTTTCCGACCGAACAGTCAATGTCCGCGCCAGGCCCTGAACCCGCATGAAAACAAAACGGCCCCGGAACTTCTCGGCTCCGGGGCCGTCATGTACTTATAGGTTCATCGGATAGTTTCATAGGCGGTGTCGTCTGCCGTAATTGGCAGGCTGACGGGCCTCAAGCCGACCTGTCCGGCCGAACGTCTCTTAGAGGACCTCTTCCGACGGAAGAGGCGGCGGACGTCGCGGCTCTCGAAGGCGGAACCGAGCATCGAACCGATGGCACAACCGGCGGCATACGGTATGATCGCCGTCCAGTTGTCCAGGTTGTCGACCACGATCCGGATCACGTAGAACCAGATGAAGATGTTGACCATCGTGATCGCCCCGGTTCGGACGACTTTGGCTCGGGCCACGGACTTGGTCCAGTAGGTGGCTATCACCATCTCGATGACCCCCACGAAGAAGAGGGCCATAGAGGTAGATGTGTAATGAGATTAGGAATTTTGACTTATTTGCGACCTTTGGCGCGGCGGACCGCTGCACCAATTTACCTTATTTTCCCCTTCCTGGCAAGGATCGGCCTGGCCGACTAAACTGGGTTTTTCTCCAAGTGTCGCTAAATGAAAGACAAGGTGGGTAAAAAATGTCCCCGACTCCAAGATCGGAGCCGAGGACAAAAGTTCCCCTTTGGCGCGCGAGCTGCAGCGGATCGGGCCACCGCCGTGATGGCGGCTTCTTCTAGGCCCGTTCCGACGGCCTGACGGTATTTGGATGACCGTGCCCCGTCAGATGGCACTCGCTCCAGTGAGGCTCAAGGAACTTCCCCTTCCTCCGACGGTCGCGCAGCAGCCGGACTGCTTCAGGAGGGCGATGAGCGCGCCTCAGTTGATCCTCGGGGTTTCCGTTGGTCATCGCGCAGCCGCCGTGATGAGCACGACCTCCGCGCGATGCCTGCCAGGTTCCTCTGTCTCCATGTCTCGCTTCTCCTGTTTGGGGCCCGCCGTAGCGCAGCCCGTTCGTGGCGTTTCGTGGCGTATGGGGGGGGAACGATGCCCAGACTACCAGACTGAGAATTAACGTCAAGGGCCAACCTTTATGGTTGGCCCCTTTTATCCTCTTCCGACTAAAGATAAGGCGAAAATCAAGCCTAATCCGCGGCCCGAAGCCTAATCAGGTACGTCGTGCCGTGCGGCACGGAATCGACGACCGAGACGGTCCCGCCGTAGCTCTCCACCACCCAACGAATGATGAACAGGCCCAGACCGAGCTTATCGCCGCTGATGAACGCCTCCCGTTCGTTGAAGCGCCGACCTCCCACCCCGGCCGGCAGACCCTGACCGAAGTCGGAAACACGAATCGTCACCCACCGACCGGCCCGCCCGATCTCGGCCTCGATCCGATCCGTACCGCTGTGCTGCCCGGCGTTCTGAACGATGTTCTCGAGCAGCGGCCGCAGCGCCTCGCCGGCCATCACAGTCCCCTGACCGTCCAGACTGGACGGTAGTCCGGCAGAAGTCAGCACTTCGGACAGCACCTGCCGGACGTCAACCGGCACCGCGGGCACCCCGCCGGATGCCAGACGTTCGATCAGGCTCATTCGCCGCACCAGGCCGATCCCCTGTTCGGCCTGCCGGTAGGCCTCCTCGGAGTACTCGCTCCGATGGCCGGACTCCATATCCATCTCCAGACCGAACCGAATGCCGTTCAGCCGACTGAGGATGTCATGCCGCAGAACCCGGTTGATCACCCGAGTCACGCCGTACAGCCCGGCTGCCCGCCGTTCGGCCTGCCTTCTCCTGGCCACCGCCCCACCCAGCAGCAGGGAAAACAGGAAAGCCAGCACGTACAGCCCGGCCTGAGTCCGAACGTCGAGCCGAAATGACCGCCAAAGGTCGGCCGCCCCGCGTCCGGTCCGTCGGGCGATCAGGTACCAGACATAGTCCGAACTCCCCGAGGTCCCAGATAGTCCGGCCGTCGGACGCATCGAGATGAAGCGATAGATAGCACCGTCCTCGATGTGCCGCCCGACCCCAAACCGCCGAACTGAATTCCACAATCCAACAGAAAGACTCGAGACCCGCTCGTATTCACGATCCGGCAACATCGCCGTCCAGTCGCTCTCGGCTGACGGACCATGCAGCCAATAGCCGTCACCGTCCGCCAGCAGCGGACGTTCGACATGGCCGACAAACAGACGGTCGATCTGCTCAAGCACGACATCGCCGTACATGTTCACCACCAGGAGCGCCGCCCGCTCGCCGGCTCCGTCTCCGCGACCGACCGGCGTGACGAAGCGAACCATCGGCTTCAGCGGCTGCTCGATCTGCCCGTTCTCGATGTTCAGGTCAAGCGGCGAAACGTATATCTCACCCTCGGACAGACCAACAGATTGGTCGAAGTAGTACCGGCTGGACTTGTTCTGCAGCTCCTCCGTCGGAACCGCACGTGCGGTCCCACTCTTCCGATCGAAGTTCACCCGCAGCAGCTCCCGTCCGTCCAACCCGAGCAGCCTGATCTGGTCATACACCAGCCTGTTTTCGCTCAAGGCCTTCAGGGTCAGTTCGAGCCGCTCACGGGATTCTTCCAGGCCGTCCTCGACGAAATCGTGCAGGTCCGAAAGGTCAAGGACGTAATGCAGGTCACGCTCGGCCTGTCTGAACGTCTGGCCTATCTGAACGACCGCATCGTTGAGGTGGGTCCAGTCTTCCTCGCGAAGCTGCTCGCTCTCGGCCGAAAAGCGACTTGAAGAGACCGTGTAAACGATCAGCGTCAGCAGCGCGGCCGCAACAAAAAAAATCGCCAAGGCAAACCGGACGATCGGCCCGACCAACTGCCGTTCGGAATTCTGACCCGCGCCGACAGCGGCGAGATCCTCCCGTTCCGTCTTTTTTCCTCCCATATAGATAGAAAGTGCGTTTGGGTCGTTAGAACTCCTGATGCACGTCAAACCACCGGCCGATCGGCGTCTCAAAGACGTACAGCGCGCCGTTCAGGGTGATCCAGCCCGACCAGTCCCGCCGCGGCGCCAGGAAAATGTCGGTTCGGGCCCAGTTGGTGAGCGCGTCGATCTCCAGGAAAGGATACCAGCGCTCGCCGTCGGGCGAGACCACCACCCCGCTCCGGCCGGAGAAGCGCTCGACCTCGTTCGTCTCGTTATGGAACGCGGCAAAGTACGAACCGTCGATCCGGGCCAGGCTGTAAGTGAACCCCGACCAACCATGGGGTACCGGACTCCAGACTTCCTCGGCCGCCTCCGCCCCTGCATCGTACCGGGCCAGGCCGTGCGCCTGCAAACGGTCCGGCCCGAGGAGCAGGCCGCCGCCCGGCATGTCGACATGCGCGGTAAATCCCTCGCTCCAGACATGCCGCCAGTTCAGGCCGCCGTCCTCGGACATGGCGGTGAAGCGGGCCACGTCCCCCACCCCGACGAACAGCCGCCCGCCGGAATAGGCGACGTCATGCAGGTGACGAAGGGCGAAACGGTCGTCGCCTTCCCGGTAGGTGGCCGCAAACTCCGGATACAGGTCCTGAAAGTCGAGCCAGCGACTCCAGCTCAGTCCGCCGTCCGTGCTGCGGTACAGCCAGGCCGTATTCCAGGAATGGAGCGAACCCCAGAGTGTCCCGGCACCGTCGTCGGCGATTCCCCAAAAGGTCCCGTCGATGCCCTCGGCCACCGGCCGCCAGCTCGCGCCGCGGTCGATGCTGCGGTATAGCGTGCCCGGATCGGCGAAGCCGGCATAGACGAAGCCGAGACTGTCGGAACCGAGGAATATCTCGCCCGGCCGGTCGTTCTCCTGCAGCACCCGCTCGATCCGCTCCTCACCCGACAGACGCCAGATGGACCGCATCCCGTCCGCTTCGACCACCGCCATGAGCAGGGTGTCGGAGATCGGGTCGTAGTCGAGACGAAAAACGTCGCCGACCGGCGGGTAGAACTCGACCCGCCGCAGCCGCTGCGAATTCAGGGGTCCGATCGAGACCGGCGGCGGAGCGGGCGGAACTTCCGGACCGTAGATTCGAATCGGCGTCTCGACCGGCCCGACCGAATCGTCGGGCGTATCGTCCAACAGGACGAAGTCATCGACCAGACCGCCAGCCGGATCGGGCGACAGCACCGGTGCGCCGGAAGACGGTGCGTCTTTGAACCGTTCGCCCAGCACAAAGCCGGCCACCACTAAGGCCACGATCAAAGCCGCCCCGCCAACCAGCAGAACCAAGTGCATTGACCTGGGATGTCGTTTCATTTTGAAAGCCATAACGATCTAATTCTAGACCCGAACCTAACAGCCGACAAACAAATCCGACACAAAAAAGCACCCAAGCGGGTGCATTTCCTTCAAGGGAAGGAAGGATCGTCTATCGTCTATGATTTAGACCAAACGACGACCCTGTAGCTACTCTCGAAATCATCACCCTCGGGAACAAACCATATACGAGAAAGTCGTCTGGGGCAGAAAGCCTCAATGACCATGAAGTACCTACGGTCGTCGCCCGACTGCCGAAACGCGCTGCCGGCAAATACGAGATATGTATCGGGGTTCGCAAAACGGCCGAGGCAGAGCGAGTTCGGTCAGTTGATCAGGTCGACGGAAAGTCTCATTCAGCCACCGCCCGACCGCCGCCCCGACGAGTGTCCGGCCCGCATCTTTCAGCTCTCCGATCCGCTCGCCGACACGGCGGACGACGCTCCCTCCCTTGAGGGTCATGAGATCCGGCCGCCAGGTCACGAATGGTGATCCGTCGACATGCCGTCTCAGCTGAGACGGTATCATCGGTTGACCAATCTCAGTGAAGGTTCCTTCCTCAACATCGACCCAGCCCGCCGAGACCGGAATCAAAAACTCTTTTTCCGTATGCGACGAGACGATTCGTGTCCACTCTTCCAACAGATCTGTCGGCAAGAGACGACCCTCTCTGAGAGCAGAGAACAACGTCTCGACCAACTTAAGATGAGCTTCATGGTCGGCTATCTCATTGCTGCCCATGCAAACCTCCTGCCCGCTCGATTCTCGGGCCGACCCAACCCTAAGGTCACGCCGGACTATTGTCAAACTGGATGACGCAAGAAGATTTTGGTCCGGCTCCGACCTTACCCTGCTCCCCGTCGCACAAAACCAAACGGGGACCCCGGCCGGGACCCCCGTCTCGTTTGGCACGGCTAAGGCTAAAGTCGCACCCTCTTCAGCCGCAGCGAATTCAGCACCACCGAGACCGAGGAGAAGGCCATGGCGCCGGCGGCGATCATCGGATTGAGCAGGCCGAAGGCGGCGAACGGGATGGCCACCACGTTATAGAAGAAGGCCCAGAACAGGTTCTGCCGGATGCCGCTATAGGTCAGGCGTGCCAGGCGGATGGCCACCGGCACCTTCTCCGGCCCGCCGCCCACCAGCACGATCTGGCCGACCTCGATCGCGATGTCCGTACCGCCGCCCATGGCAATACCCAAGTCGGCCTGCGCCAGTGCCGGCGCGTCGTTGATGCCGTCGCCGACGAAGGCGACCCTGCGGCCGGCCTTCTGGTGCTCGCGGACGATGCCGGCCTTCTGGTCCGGCCTGACCTCGGCCTCGACCTTTCCGATTCCCACCTCACGGGCGATCGCGTCGGCGGTCCGGAGGTTGTCGCCGCTGACCATGACCGACTCGAGCCCGATCTTCCCCAGCCGCTCGACCGCTTCCCGAGCCGTCGTCCGAGCGGCATCGGCAACAGCCAGCAGACCGAGCAGACGACCGCCTTCAGCCACCAGGACGACCGTCCGGCCAGACTTCTCCAGCCGCCTCACCTCCAGATCGACAGTCTCTTCCACGCCGACCGACTGCCGAATGAAGTCCGGCCGGCCGACGGCCACCTCCCGCCCGTCCACTTCCCCGACGATGCCGCTCCCCGGAACAGCCGCCGCCCGGTCCACCGCGACCGGACTGATTTTTTCCCCAGATGCATAGTCGATCACGGCCCGGGCCAACGGATGCTCGGACTGCGACTCCAGTCCGGCGGCCACGCCCAACAGCCGGGAACGGTCGGCGCTGCCGGCGACCGAAACTTCGGTCACCTTGGGGCGGCCCTCGGTCAGGGTGCCGGTCTTGTCGAACAGCACCTCGTCGATGTCGCGTCCGCGCTCCAGGGCCTCGCCGCTCTTGATCAGGATGCCCAGACTGGCCCCGCGTCCGGTCCCGACCAGGATGGCGGTCGGCGTGGCCAGGCCGAGGGCGCACGGACAGGCCACCACCAGCACGGCCACGGCCGGCAGGAGCGCCCGTCCGATGTCGCCGGTCGCGGCCAGCCAGCCGACGAAGGTCAGTGCGGCCAGCGCGATCACGATCGGCACGAAGATGCCGGCCACCCGGTCGGCCAGCTTCTGGATCGGCGCCTTCTGCCGCTGCGCGTCACGTACCAGCCGGGCGATGCCCGAGAGCACCGTATCCTCGCCGACCTTGGTCACGCGCACCTTCAGCACGCCGTTCGAGTTGACCGTGGCGCCGAAGACGACGTCGCCCGGAGCTTTCCCGACCGGCAGCGACTCGCCGGTCAGCATCGACTCGTCGAGCGACGAGTGTCCGTCCTCGACCGTACCGTCGGTCGGCACCTTCTCGCCCGGCTTGATGAGCATCAGGTCGCCCACGACCAGCTGCTCAACCGGCACTTCCTCGACCGAACCGTCCGGCCGGATCCGATGCGCCCCCTTGGCCGACAGCGCCAGAAGCTTGGCTACCGCTTCGCCGGCCCGCCCCTTGGACAGCGCCTCGAAATGCCGGCCAAGCAGGATGAAGGCGGTGATCACGGCCGCGCTCTCGAAGTACAGCGCGCCGCCCGCGAACATCTGCCACCAGCTGTAGGCGAGCGCGACCACGGTGCCGAGCGAGACCAGCGTGTCCATGTTCGCCCGACCGCGAAGCGCCGACCGGACCGCCATCTGATGGAAGCCCAGCCCCGGACCGAACACCACCACCGTCGAAAGCAGGGCCTGCAGCCAGACCGACAGGTCATGCCCGAAAAGGTCGACGGACAGCTTGAGTCCGAACATGGCCAGGATGAACACCGGCACGCCCAGGGCAAACGCGACCAGCGCCCGACGCCGAGCCGAACCGGTCTCGCCATGGCCCAGATGACCCTCCTGGGAATGGGCCATGTCCGGCGACACGACCTGGTAGCCGGCCGCTGCGACCAGCCGATGCACGTCCGCCTCGGCCAACTGAGCGTCGTCGTACTCGACCGACGCCTCGGCCAGGGCATAGTTCACGTTGGCCGCTCCGACGCCCGGCGCCTCGGCCAGCGACCGCTCGATGTTGACCGCGCAGGACGCGCAGTGCATCCCGCCGATACTGAAACTTATTTTCTTCATAGGTCGGGGTTACCGCTTGTCGGATGATTTCTTCGCCGGCAGGACCACCATCGTCCCGCGGGTCATGCCCATCGAGCAGGTGAAGCGGTAGGTGCCGGGACGGCTGGGCACGAACCGGACCTCGTTGAAGCCCGGCCGCAGGGTCGTCCGCACGCCGAACTCGCGCAGGACCAGCGAACTGGCGCAGCCCATGCGGTCGCTGCCGTAGATGCTCCACTTGACCGGTATGCCGGCCTGGACATAGAGGGTGTCGGGCGCATATTCCAGTCCGGAGGTGACTTCCATCTGGATCACCTGCTCATTGCCCTCCATACGTATCAGGGCCGACTTGACCGCCGCCGTTTCGGTCGGCACCGCCGCCGATCCGGTGTCGAGCAGCATGGCCGCTCCGGCGAAGTTGGAGAAGCCGACTGCGACGACGAAGACGCCGATGCCCATGCTCAGGTAGTTCCTAAACCGGCCGGCCGCCGAACCGGCCGCCAACCCGAGACCGAGCAGGGCCGGGGCCGTACCGAGGGAGAAGACCAGCATGATGACCGCACCGCCCAGCACCGAACCGGACGACGCGGCCAGAAGCTGCATCGACTGGGTGAAGCCGCACGGCAGGAAGAACGTCGCCGCACCCAACCCCATGACCGTCAGAGTCTGACCGCTTCCGGCCCGTCTCTCCACCAGCCGGGCGATGCGCTTGGACAGGCCGAAGACCGACCCGCCGGCGAAGACCCCGGACAGGCCGAAGCCGACCCCGACCATTATCGCGGCCACGACCAGCAGGAACAGACCGTTCAGCCCGGTCGACAGTCCGACCATGTCGCCCAGGCCGCCGATTGCGCCGCCCAGCACGGCGAACCCGATCACCCGTCCGAGATTGAAGAGCAGGTGAGGACGGAAACGTGCCATCAACGACTGCCCGCTGGGTGCGGACGCCGCCACCGCCGCCACCAGTCCGCCGACCACGGCCGAACAGGACGAGAAGGCGGCGACCAGTCCGACGAAGAACACCGCCGCCAGACCGGCCGACGAATCGAGGGACGCGCCGGTCGGCAGGATGCCGGAACGGAAGAAGACCAGATAGAGAGAGAATGCCAGGGCGAAGACCATGATTCCCCGCAGCCAGTTGATGCGGCCGGGCACGCTGGACCGCCGAGGGCCGTCAGGCCGATAGAAGCGGTACTTGGAGTCGCCGGCCGCCTTCTCGAGGTCGGAGACCGACAGTGACCGACCGTCGTCGACGGTCAGCGTGACCAGGCCGGAACGATTCGAGACGTCGACCTCGGACACGCCCGGCAGCTTGCGGAAGGCGCGCTCCAGCAGCACTTCGCAGCTGCCGCAGGTAGTGCCCTCGACGCGAAACAGAATTTTCTTGGACATAAAAGGAGTGACTGAATGAAACGGAGACCGATAGGTTCCGCCGCTGGTCACTCCCGTTTCACGACTGTTCCGATGGCCTCGGCCGGAGGCGGCATGGCCAGCTCGCCCAGCAGCACCGGCCGGCCGGTCGCCGGCACGAACACCGCCGCGAAGGCCACGGACAGGACCGTCAGCGCCAACATAGACAGTACCACCGGCAAGGCCGGAAGACCGACCGACGAGACGTGGCCCGAGGTCAGGCAGTGCACCGAGCAGGCGACCTCCTCGAGGAGGTTGCCGCAGTCCGCGCCGAAGCACGGCCCGGTCAGGCCGACGGAATGATGTTCCATGGAGCTGTAGACGCTGGATCCCAGGCTGAACACGACTCCGAGGAGTGTCACCGCCAGGACCAGGATCAGGCTGACCGTTCGATTCATATGCGTTCAGGCTACCGCGAAAGGACCATCTTGGCAACGCTGCCGCCCGGTCTTTACGGACCGATGTCCGGATTTTCTGCTATCCTGAGCGCATGCCAAAGACCGCCACAGCCGAGATCAGCTACTCGATCCGCCGCTCCTCCCGGGCCCGCCGCCTCACGGCCACGGTCTATCCGGATGCCCGGATCGTGATCACCGCACCGCCGGCCGCCTCCGGACGGAAAATCGCCGACTTCGTCTCCAGGTACATGGACTGGATCGAACGTCAGCTCGCCGGCTGCCGGAAGAACGCCGGCTGCACCTACCTGCCAGGCGGACGGCGCGACTACCTGAAGCACCGCGAGCGCGCCCGGACGCTCGTCCACGAGACGCTCGAGAGGCTGAACCGCGCCTACGGGTTCAGGTACGGACGGGTGTCGATCAAGAACCTTTACGCCCGTTGGGGCAGCTGCTCCGAGCTCGGCAACCTGAACTTCAACTACAAGCTGGTCCACCTGCCGAGTCATCTGGCCGAATACATCATCGTCCATGAGCTCTGTCATTTGGGAGAGATGAACCACTCGGCTCGCTTCTGGTCCCTGGTCGCCCGGATCGTTCCCGACTGGCGCGATTGCCGACGAGAACTGCGTAGGTATGTGATGTAAATCCTTATCCTGGCGGACGGCCTTGTCTTATGCGGGGCGCTCCGCCCCCTGTGCCCCCGCGGCTCGGCGGTCCGCGGTCAGGCGAGACATCGCCTCGCCGGTCTCGACGCCTCGACCTCGGAGCGGCGGAGATCGATCCGCCGAAATTACCGCGATAAGCATGCACCGCGGAAAAAACGGACCGTCCAAACAGTTGTCATTGCGAGCGAACGAAGTGAGCGTGGCAATCCCGACCGCAGCACAGATAACGACGGGATTGCCGCGGTCGGTCACTGCGTTCCCTCCCTCGCAATGACAACAAGATAGACGGATCGATCAAACCTGGAGTCCCCACCGTTCGGCCATCTGATCACGAAACGTTTCAGCAATAGTTTGACTGACCGGAAAACGAAGCTGGTTGAACTTATCGATCTTGCGCTGCAATTCGTTCGGCAGACCTTTTTGGTCAGCCCAAGTCTTCAGGGCTTGCTGCAATTGTTCATCAACAAAGAAGGCAATAATGTCAGCGTCCTCTATAACCTGTCTTTCCTCGCTGTCGCCTTCCCCTGAAAGCATGTCCTTGAGTTTGGCCAGCTGCTCAGCTGACAATCCCAGACCGGACAAAAACTTATCACTGACTATCCAACCAAGTCGAGCATGCTCCCGACGCAGTATTTCCTCGTCGGCCTGATAAACCTTACCGATATCGTGTAACAAACCACCGATTGCCAACACTGTCAGATCACAACCGACCATTTCTCCAATCTGCCGAGCAAAACGCGATACGTTCACGCTGTGGTCGTACATGATGTGCCAGTCACCGAAACTGTAGCTTGGGTTGGCCTGAAATGAATCCGCCAGAAATTTCTTTGCTGCTTCGATCATTGTCGTTGAAGTTTAGAAAGCAAGTTCTGGACGAGATGCCCCGCACTTATCTCCCCATCTGACAGCGGGGGTCCGGTCGGGTATCGACCGGACCGATGTGTCCGGCTGGAGCGATCCGTACACAGAGACAAAACGTTAGCAGACTCTGGGTGGGATGAAGTGTGCCCGGCTGGACTGAGCGACGAAGCGAGTCGTACTGAAGACGTACGACGAGCTAGGAGCGAAGGAAGCCGGGTGCAATTCGCCCACCTAGAGACTGCCTAGTATGCTTTCGCGAAGATGACGCGTCCTTGGCCGTCTGATTCCTCCCCACAAACCACACACTTCCCAGATTCCGCCACCCGATCGAGCGGCAGGCAGCGGATGTTGGCCTTAGTTTCCTCCTTGGCCTTTTCATCACATTCCGGCCGGCCGCACCAATGACAATAGGCGAAGCCACCACCATTTTCCTCGACAAAAAACTTCTTTAATTCCTCGTAGTCGTCAATCTGCGGACTGTTGTCGTCGCGGAACTTACGGGCCCTCTCCAAGAGATTCGCCTGGATGTCGTCTAGCAGCTTGGTCACGACGTCGGCCAGACCGTCGACCGGAACGGCCGACTTCTCGCCGGTGTCGCGCCGCACCAGCACGACCTGGCCGGCAGCCACGTCCTTGGGTCCGATCTCGATCCGCACCGGCACGCCCTTCCGCTCCCATTCGGTAAACTTGAATCCCGGACCGTAGTTGTCGCGGTCGTCGATCACCAGGCCGCGCACGGCGCCGGCCAGCGACTCCCGCATCTTCGCGGCCGCGGCCATGACCGCCGCCCGCTCGTCGTCCTCGCGGGAGATCGGCACGACCACCGCCTGCACCGACGCCATCCGCGGCGGCAGCACCAGGCCGTTGTCGTCGCTGTGGGCCATGATCAGCCCGCCGATCAGCCGCGTGCTGACGCCCCAGCTGGTCTGCCAGACGTACTTGACCTGCTCGTCCTGGTCGGTGAACTTGACGTCGAACGCCTTGGCGAAGTTCTGCCCCAGGTGATGCGACGTGCCGGCCTGCAGCGACTTGCGGTCCTGCATCATGCCCTCGATGCAGTAGGTGTGCTTGGCCCCGGGGAACTTGTCGTGGTCCGGCTTCAGGCCGACCATGACCGGCAGCGCCAGGTAGTCCTCGGCGAACCAGCGGTAGACGTCGATCATCCTGCAGGCCTCGGCCTCGGCCTCCTCGTCGGTGGCGTGCGCCGTGTGACCCTCCTGCCACAGGAACTCGGTCGTCCGCAGGAACATCCGCGTGCGCATCTCCCAGCGCACCACGTTGGCCCACTGGTTGATCAGGATCGGCAGGTCACGCCAGGAACTGACCCAGCGCGAGTAGGAATCGTAGATGATGGTCTCCGAAGTCGGCCGGACGATCACCTCCTCCTCCAGCTTGGCCGCCGGATCGACCTCGATGCCGCCGTCCGGCGAGTCGATCAGCCGATGGTGCGTCACCACGGCGCACTCCTTGGCGAAACCCTTGACCTGCGAGGCCTCCTTGGTCAGGAACGACTTCGGGATGAACAGCGGAAAGTAGGCGTTCCGGTGCCCGGTCTCCTTGAACTTGGCGTCCAGCACGTCATGGATCCGCTCCCAGAGCGCATAGCCGTACGGCTTGATGGTCATGCACCCGCGCACGGCCGAGTTCTCGGCCAGGTCGGCGCACTTGATCACGTCCAGGTACCAGCGAGAGTAGTCCTCGGACCGCTTGGCGATGGTCACTTTCTTAGTCTCGGCCATATATAGATGAATGGTTGCAGTGGCCCCAACGGGGAACTAGAGGCAATCTTGCCAGTCCAGAGAGGAATTCTCAAGCGTTTGGTCCGGTCCGGCGCCTCCGGTCCCCCTTGCCGCCGCGGACAGAAACGACTTTAATGAAAGTCAGCTAAACCAAACCGCCAGACGACAATGCAGCTGCCCAAGAGAAAATCCGAGCAGAATCGCCGCCACGACAACGACGACCGCTACCTGACGCCCAAGCGCATCCGGGAGATGAAGGACGAGCTGGAACGGCTGGAAAAGCGCATCCGACCCAAGGCCGTCGAGGACCTGACCGCGGCGCGGGAGATGGGCGACCTGTCGGAGAATGCCGCCTACACCCACGCCAAGGGACGGCTGGCCGGCATCGACCGGCGCATGTTCGAGCTGAACGACCGGATCAAGAACGCGATACCGATCGAGGCCGGCGGCGGACCGGCCGGACAGGTCGGCATCGGCGCCACCGTGACCGTCGAGGTCAGCGGGCGGCGGCGGACCTTCGAGATCACCGGCTCGCAGGAGACCGACCCGGGATCGGGACGGATATCGTACCGTTCCCCGGTCGGCGCGGCGCTCATGAACCGCGCCGCCGGCGAGAGGGTCTCGGTCCGGGCGGCCGACCGTGAGGTCGAATATCTCATCGTCTCGGTCGAATAGTCCGAGCAAAAGAACCAAAAAGCCGCAGCAGGACGCCGCGGCTTTCGTTTTGGTCAGTTGAGGCGTCGGCTGCCCTTCCGCTGCTTCATTCCCGACTTCGGGAACGCGACATGGAACGACGACCCCCGGTTCTCCTCCGACTCGAACCAGATCCGCCCGCCGCCCTGCTCGGCCACCGCCTTCACGATGTAGAGCCCCAGCCCGGTACCGGATATCTCCCGGCTGACGACGTTGTCGGCCCGGAACATCTTGTCGAACACATTGTCCCGCTGCCCACGCGGAATGCCGAAGCCGGAGTCCTCGACGGTAATGACGACTTCCCTGCCGACGACATCGACCAGCAGGCGAACGTGTCCGCCCGGCGGCGTGTACTTGATTGCATTCGACAGCAGGTTGTCGAAGACCATCCTGATCAGGGTCGGGTCGGCCATGAACCTGGTCAGTCCGGATGCGACGCGGCTGCTGAACCGAAGCTTCTTGGCAGTGATGCCCGGCCGCTGCTCGGAGACGACGTTGGCCACGATCGCCTTCAGGCTGACCGGCTGCGGCACGATCGAGAACGTCCCCAAGTCGATGCGCGAGGTGTTGAGCAGTGCGTTGACCAGCTCGACCATTCGGCGATTTCCGGCGGCGATCTCCTCCAGCGTCTCCCGCTGCTTGACCGACAGCTTCCGGCCCTGATCGGTCAGAAGCATCTCGACGTTCCAGCCGATGGCCGTGAGCGGCGTCTTGAGCTGGTGCGAGGCCAGGGAAACGAACTCGGTCTTGGCCCGCTCGATTTTTCTCTCCTCGGTCACGTCACGGAAAAGCTCGACCGAACCGATCGTCTCGCCGTCAACCGTCACCGGCGCGACCATCAGGGCGACGAGCACCGCCGAACCGTCCTTTCGGCGCAACGAGATGTCCGCATCGACCGGGCTGACGTACGGGGCATTGTCCTTGACCGCCCGACATTCGGGACGGTCCTCTCTCGGGATGACCTGACCCTGACCGTCGAGAAGCGGAATGACCTGACAGATCTCCTGCCCGACCAGTTCCGCCGACGACCAGCCGGACATCTTCTCGAGAGTCCGGTTGACCATCTCGATCCGTCCGACCGGACTGATCACCACCAAACCCTCGCTCAGGCCGGCCAAGACCGCCTCGTCCCTGGCCTTGGCCCGAGCGATGGCCACCAGACTCCGCCGCAGGTCAGCCGTAACCAGTTCGGCATAACCAATCGCCCTCTGCCTGGAAGCCAAGATTAGATACATGATGACCAGCAGCAACAGACTGAAGAATGTTCCGCCGACCAGAACTCCCAGTGGCACCAACTGATCCGTACCGTGGACCTCGAAACCAGACGATGACGTATAGTGCATCGTCCACTCCCGGCCAAAGACTTCCTTCACTCGAACTTCCGAGAGACGAGAACCGTCCGGATCAAGGCTCGATCCGTCTTCCAAGTCATCAAACAGCAAATTTGAGGGCAGTTCGGCAGAACCGTCATAGACGTCGACCGTCAGGTCAAGGAATCCTTCCCTTTCCTTCACCGCGGTGACCAGTTCATCGGCCCGATAGGCGGCGAAAACGTAGCCTTCGAGCGCGACGCGACGATCCTCGATCGTATCTATCGGCAGGCCATTACGATAGATCGGCAGAAAAATCAGGAACCCCGGATGCTGCCGCGAATCGCCGATGTCCTGCAGCAGATTGACCCGACTGGTCATGACCGGATGGCCCGAGTCCCGGGCCCTCTCCATGGCCTCCCGTCTGGACGAATCGGAGAACATGTCGTACCCGACGACGGTCAGGTTGCTGCCGGAGAACGGCTCGATATACTCGATCGGCGTATACAGCTCGCGCTCACCGACAGGAAATATCGAAAAGTCCGGCGCTCCGGACGCCTGAATCGACAGTTCCTCGGCCCGACGTGAGTCACCCGGGACATACCGGGAAAATCCGATCGCCTGGATGACCGACAGGTCCTGATCCAGGCCGATCGCATTGATGTATCTGGCCCATTCTCCGCGTTCCACCGCCTGCGAGGCGGCAAACAGTCCGCGGGCCCCCTCCAGCGTCCCGACATGGGAGAAAAGATACCTCATTATCTCATGCTCGAGGTGGTCGACCCGACCGCTGAAGACAAGACGATCCTGCCTATCAAGGTACGAACCGACGATCCGCCAGCCGTTCAGGGTCAGGACCATCGGCACTCCAACCGTTGCCAGCAGGATAATGCCGAAGACCAGCTGGCGAACCAGGCTCAGCCTGACCAAAGTCCGTAACCGTTCCATCGAAGCAAACAGACCGACTGCAAAGAACAGGGTCGTGGTATGCATGGCCAAGGACAGAAACGGCGGAAACTTCAGCATGCCCAGGAAGCCCGCCCAGTGGCCGACCAGGCCAGCCAGCCCCAGCATTCCGACCAACGCATAGCAGCCGACCGAAACCCAACGCCAAGCGCGACTTCTGTCGTGACTGAGGGCCGTCAGGAGGGCGATGCCGACCAGCAGGAAACAGGCGGCGGTAATCGGGGAGACGGAACTTCGTGCCGCCCCGTCCGACATAATATGCTCGGCGAACATCACGTGATCGATGCGAAAAACGATCCAGCCGAACTCGGCCATCAGCCGGACCGCCGCGACGGCCGACAGCAGCACACCAGCGGCATAACAGACCGGACGCCTTGGTCGGGGCCACGAAAGGAACAGGGCCAGTCCCCAGACGAAAAAGAGGCTGGCGGTGACCGGATTCATGGCCGAAAAGCTCGGAACCAACCTGACCAGAGCCTCGACGTCGTAGACCCAACCAAAAAAGACGGCCAACGAAATGGCCATCGTCAGAAGCCCGGACAGGCGCAGCGACATACAAAAAGCCCTCGACAGGCGCAAGTCTGACTTCTCGGACCGATCGCTTGTCGAAGGCTGGCTCATCGGGTCTTGCCGTTGGTCAGGCGCCTTACGCACTCGACGATCTCGGACAGGCTGACGTCGGACTTGATCATGAACTCCTGCGCGCCCAGTTCCCTGGCCCGGGCCTCGTCGGCCGGCTGGCTCAGGTTCGAAGTGACCAGGACCGGAGTTCGGTTACCGGATTCCCGCAGCGACTTCAGCACGGAGAAGCCGTCGACGACCGGCATCATCAGGTCCAGGATGACCAGGTCGAAGTCCGACTCGCCGGCCAGCTTCAGTCCGGCCTCGCCGTCCATGGCCGTGACCACCTCGAAGCCGGCGTTCCCGAGCTTGATCCCGATGATGCGCGACAGCGCGCTCTCGTCCTCCATCAGGAGGACCCTCTTGGCAGTCCCTTTCTTGGTCATGCGTTTTTCGACAGTGCCCAAAAATTCAATGAGTCAATTATACCCGATCGTTCCGCCGTCCTCAACGAATAGTCCCGGCCCGACGGCGGCGATTTCCTCTTGCCGACGAAAAGGATGTAGACTTCCACCAGCAAAACGAACCGAACCAGGATCACCGCATGAAGATGGCGATCATCGGCGGCGGCGCGGCAGGACTGATGGCCGCGGCCGCAGCCAGCGAAACGGACGGTGCGGAAGTCACGGTGCTGGAGCGCAACGATGCGCCGGGCCGCAAGATACTGCTGACCGGCGGCGGACGCTGCAACCTGACGACCGGACTGTCTGACATCCGCGAGATACTGGCCCGCTACCCGCGGGGCGGGCGCTTTCTGTCGTCGGCCATGCGCCGCTTTCCGCCGTCCGCCGTCCGCGACTGGTTCGAGGGACACGGCGTCCCGCTGAAGACGGAGGACGACGGACGGGTATTTCCCCGCTCGGACGACGGACGTGACGTAGTGGCCGTGTTCGAGCGCCTGCTGGTCCCGCCGCGGGCCCGGATCATTACCGCCGCCACGGTCGAACGGGTCGTCAGGCGGACCGACGGAAGGTTCGACGTCTCCGTCGCCGGACGGCCGCAGCCGCTCTCCGTCGACCGGACGATAATCGCCACCGGCGGACGGGCCTACCGGCAGACCGGATCGACCGGAGACGGCTATGCGTTCGCCTCGTCCCTGGGGCACACCATCACCCGACTCGACCCGAGCCTGAGCGGCCTGACCGTGGCCGACGGATGGATCACCGAGCTGTCCGGCCTGTCGTTCGCCCAAGCCAAGCTGACCGCGGACAGCGACCGCCAGCTGTCCTGGACCGGCCCCTTCGTCTTTACCCACCACGGCCTGAGCGGTCCGGTGGCCTTCGCCCTGTCGGCACTGCTCGCGCACCGAAGTTTCGGCCCGGGCAACCCGCTCGACCTGACCGTCGACCTGTTCCCGAACCTGAGCCGCGACGAGCTGCACCGAAAGCTGGCCGATCTGCTCAAGGATAACGCCCGTCACTCCTTCCGCAACGTGCTGTCCGAACTAGTCCCGAAACGATTGGTGGCCGTAGCCTGCACCAGTCTAGGTATCAACCCAGACCGAAGGGCGGCCGAAGTCGGACGCCGAGAAACGCGACAGGCGACGGACTGGCTGAAGACAATTCCGCTTCATCTCTCCGGCCGACGCGCCGGCGAGGAGTTCGTGACCGCCGGCGGGGTGGACCTGTCCGAGGTAAACCCGTCAACCATGGAATCAAAAGTCTGCCCCGGGCTGTTCCTGGCCGGAGAGGTGCTGGACATCGACGGCTTCACCGGCGGGTTCAACCTCCAGGCGGCCTGGTGCACCGGCCGGCTGGCCGGCGAGAGTGCGGCGAGTTGACAGGACGCCCTCGAACTGTCTAACTGACCCTGATCAGAAATCAAGTTCCGATCGACAAGGAGGACAAATGGCCAACGAAGACGTGCAAGAAGGCCTGACGATGCTCGATGCTTTCGGAGAAACAAATCTTACCGGATGGACCGTAATCGAGATCGGTCCAGACAACCACCGCTCGATCGGCAAAATACTGTATGGCGAGACAGGGGGGGGTGGTTTGCTCGGATTCTCCTGGCATGACCTAATGACAGGTCTGGACCGAACGGTCATTCTCGACAAAACTGCCTGGCAAGCAAAGACATCACTGAACCGTACTGTCATCATCCTGACCAGGACCGACGTCGCCAGTCCGACAATTGCACAGCAGCCGTTTGATCGTCCACGAGGCAGCGAATACTTATTCCTTCGGCCATAGCCAGACCGGCCCGATCAAACGGCAACCGCACCACCAGGACCCTCTCGGGTTCTTTTTTATTGAAACAAAACCCCGAACCTACGTCCGAGGATTGGACTTTATAAAAAAGTGGCCTCCTATTTCAGAAAAGAAGTCAGCTGCCGCACGTCTTCGAGATCGACATCACGAGAGATCTTTCTCTTGTACTCGATCAGTTCCGGCCGGCCGATCACCTTCACCTTACGTCCATAAGCCGTCCCGACCTGCGACCTGCCCAAGTCCGACACCTCAAGGGACCACTCCCCTGTTACCCGATCTCGAATATAGGAGGATTCGACCCCCGACAGGTCAATCATCTGACCCTGATACTCGAGCGTCATGAGCGGCAAGTCGAAAGTTTCGTCCAGGTAACGCGCGGGCCCGAAGACAATATGCGCTCGAACGTCCTCAACTAGCCGCACCAGCCACGCATCCGGCACCTCAAGGTCGATGTCCGCCAGAGGCCGGATCGAACCGTAGATCCGAGCTGCCAGACCACCGGTCACCTGGTACGGAACCCCACGACGCTCCAGGAGGTCGATGATCCAATTCAATGCCCGTCTGCCCTCCATTCCATCTTTTATCGGTAGAGACATATTGATCGGTCAAAAGTAAAAAATCTTCACCCTTCATAAGCCCCCTACATTTGCTTACGTCGGACCGATCCGAACCTATACGCCTTCCGATCTCGACGATATACTAATGCCGTAAATCTAACCTAAACGAAAACTTTATGAAACGAACCGGAATAGCCGCGCTGCTGCTGCTGCCGTCGCTGCTCCTGATCGGGGGCGGCTGCACCGAAGACCTGCCCGATGACCAGGCCATCGACTATCAGGAGGACGTCAAGCCCCTGATCGAGGAATTCACGCCGTCGAACCTCGTGCGCGGCAGCTGCAACATGATCGCCACCGGCAGCCACTGTCAGGACTTCATCGGCTCGATGTGGACCGAACAGCTCATGCGTCTGCAGTGCGAGGGTGCCGGAACGTTCAGCCTCGGTACCTGTCCCTACAGCGAGAACGGCGGCTGCCGGGCCACGGCCGGCACGATTGCCGACAGCGTACTCTGGTCCTATCCGTACGGCGGCGAACCGATAACCGGCGATAACATCCGCTACGAGGCCCTGGCCTGCAGCAACATCGAAGGCGTCGAGTGGATCATGCCGGAGGCGCTGCTGCCGATACAGCCGTAACCGTGCGGTAACGTGACTCGTCCAGAAATCTGGGCGAGTTTTTTAACCAGAAGAAGAATTGTCCTTCAGGCTGGAACTGAGCTAGGTCTCCTAGCGAAAAAAATAAAACCTGCGATATCATCTAGTATCCCCCTCGGATGCTTTTTTAATTCGAGACGAGTATCAGCTTTTTTGCGGGGAATACCTGCCGCGAGGCAATGACCGGAGCAGGCGCTGGCGCACATGAGCGGAGTCCGACAAAAAACACTCCAACGCGCTGACGAAGGAGTGCTTATCCCGAAAGACGTCCGGCGGAAACTGCCGAAGTGGCCGGCACGGAGGATCATTCAACAATCTCGGCATTCACCAGTCCGACACGAATGATTTCTAGGTCATGCTGCGATATGTCGTTGCCGCTCAGGTCCAACCGACGCAGACCATGCAGGTTGCCGAGCTCCAGCGGCAGGCCGGTCAGGCGGTTGTCCGACAGGTCGAGCTCCTCCAGCCTCGACAGCTGTCCGATCTCGGCCGGCACGCCGGTCATCTGATTTCCGCTCGCGTCTAGCGCCCGCAGATTCTGCAGGTGACGAATCTCGGCCGGCAGCGCACCGGTCAGGCGGTTGTCCGATAGGTCGAGCTCCTCAAGATCGGTCCGGCCAAAGACATCAGACGGAACGCTCTCGAGTGCGCTCCCGCTCAGGTCAAGTGTCACCGACAAAGAACTCGCCGACAAACCGCCGACCGATACAGGCTCACCCGCATTCAAACATCCCACTCCGACAAAGAGCAAAGCGACGACTGCCGCGAATAATAGGTTTCTTTTCATGCGCTTCAGAAATATGGATTATCTGACCGAAATGTAAAGCTTACATCATCGTGTTCACCGCTACCAAGCCATTATCGAGATTAAGAGTAGCGTTTCGGCCGACCGTGCCGCCCACGTCCTCGCTCTCGAGCATTATGCCCAGCTCCTTAAGGTGCTTCTTGGCCATCTCCGCGTTCTGGAATCCAATTCCAAAATTATCCCCGCTCAGCAGACGGAACATGCGCGCACCACCGACTATTTTGGCCTTCAAGCGCCCCTTGCTACCGCCTTGACTACTTATTTCCCTGACCAGTGCGTCTATGGAACGGTCCACGTACTTGGCGACGGACCCCTCGTCCTGAACGCTGGAACGAGCCGATTCGACGACATTCTGATCGGACTTGTCGGTAGACAGCATCGCATGTGCCATCCCTCCGACCTTAGCCTCCTCGTCATAGACGATGATAGCCACACACGAGCCAATACCACCGGTCTCTATAGAGTCAACCTCGCCGGCCCGACCGACGAACATCTCGCCCATTCTGATGCTAACTTTCTTACCCATATCAACGGCGGTCATTTCAACTTCTGTTCAACGGTCGACAGTATCTTTTCCGTCGAACTTCGGTCAAAGAAAAAGAAGATTTCCCCGGCTATGTCCTCCTCCGCGGAAAAACCAACCGTCAACAGTAACGCCGTATCGGCACCACCGCCGATCTCGATCAAGATCGAATTCAACGTGGCTCCCAAACTATCAGTGACGACCTCCGGAACCGACTGTACGAATGACAGGCCGGTGAACTTAGACAGAGCCGTCAACGACGATCCTGCCAATATGTTTCCTGCCTCCTGGAGGGCAGATCTATCAAAGGAATCCATGACGTTGATCTCCTTCTCGTGACTCCCGGTCATGGTGGCCGCCAGCCTTTCAGCCGACGTCCTAGACAGGACGGCAAAAAATATTCCGGAAACGTCGCCCCCGATCTTCATCAGAATCGTGGTCGCGACCTTATCCGGATCGCCCATCTGATCCGCCAGACGCTCCACCCGGCCGAGATGAATGAAGGGAACTGTGATGGTGACCGGACGTCCGATGAGCTGCGACAGTGCAGTCGTCGCGTTCCCGGCGCCGATATTGACTATCTCCTTGAGTTGATCTCTTTCGTAGTCGGTAAACATAAGGCTAAAGCTGCAGGAGGGACTGATTTTCCAAAAGTCCGACCACATCCACCACAAGCACGGTCCGTCCGTCCCCTAAGATGGTCGAGCCGGAAAAGCCCTTGATTCGACGCAAGATCGGAGCGAGCGGCTTGACGATGATCTCCTGCTCCTCCACCAGCCTGTCCACGACAAAACCAATATTGTCTTCACCTCTCTTCATAATGACCACCAGTTCGAAGTCCTTCTCCTCTTTTTGGGATCCTCTCGGTTCTATCATCCTAAGTCGGGATAGAGGTATGTCGCGTTCGCCCAGTACAGCCACCTCCCGGTCGCCCAGACGCTTTATGTCGGCAGAAGGAATCATTACGGACCGTTCTACATTACCGAATGGCACGGCCATAACTTGACCGGACACCTCGACGAGAAGGGCATTGATGATCGCCAAACTAAGTGGAAGCTCGAGAGTAAAACGTGTCCCAGCCCCCGTAATTAAAGGTGATTCCACAATAATACGACCACCGATGGAACTGACAAACTTCTTAACGATAGTCATGCCGACGCCGCGGCCGG
>JBDRRB010000062.1:0-67487 GCA_043825985.1 bacterium
CGACTGCCGCTGCAGCTGATCGCCTGACGCCCGACGGACGACCTCAGAATCCCGGAATTCCGGGATTTTCTTTTTGTCCGGGCCGCCTTCAATCTTCGCCGCCGAACGGCTAAGATGAACTCCGCTGAGACACCCTTTCCATTCCCCATGAACGAATTCCCCGACATCGCCAACGAGGCCATCGACGTTCCCGACCTGCTCGACGGGCTCAACGACCGCCAGCTTCAGGCCGTTACCCACGGGGTGGGACCGCAGATCATCGTCGCCGGCGCCGGGACCGGCAAGACCATGGTCGTCACCCGGCGGATCGCCTGGCTGGTGGCCACCGGTCGGGCCCGGCCGGACCAGGTGCTGGCCCTGACCTTCACCGACAAGGCGGCCGAGGAGATGGAGGAGCGGGTCGACCGGCTGATGCCGATGGGCTACGTCGACCTGTGGATCTCGACCTTCCATTCCTTCTGCCAGCGCCTCCTGCAGGAGTACGGCCTGCAGATCGGCCTGCCGAACGACTTTCGGCTGCTCAACGAGATCGACCAGTACCTGCTGGTCCGGGGCAGCTTCGACCGGTTCGACCTCGACTACTACCGTCCGGCCGGCAACCCGACCAAGTTCGTCCAGGCGCTCCTGAAGCACTTCTCGCGCGCCAAGGACGAGGCCGTCACGCCGGACGAGTACCTGGAGTACGCCCGCGGAGTGGCCCTCGACCGTGACCGGTCCGGCAGCGCCGACGACGACGAGGCCTCCCGGCTGCGCGAGCAGGCCAACGCCTACCATACCTACCAGAGCCTGCTCCTGGAGCGCGGCGACCTGGACTTCGGCGACCTCAACATGTACGTGCTGGACCTGCTGCGGAAGAGGCCGGCGGTCCTGAAGGAGTTGCGCGAGCGCTTCCGCTACATCATCGTCGACGAGTTCCAGGACACCAACTGGGCCCAGTATGAGCTGGTCAAGGCGATCGCCGGCGAGGCCCGCAACGTGACGGTCGTGGGCGACGACGACCAGTCGATCTACAAGTTCCGCGGGGCGTCCATCTCGAACATCCTCCAGTTCAAGGACGACTTCCCGAAATCGCGCGAGGTAGTGCTGAACGTCAACTACCGGTCGCTGCAGGAGATCCTCGACCTGTCCTACCGCTTCATACAGGGCAACAACCCCAACCGGCTGGAGGTCAGGCTGGGCGGGCCGGACGGGCTGGGGCTGTCCAAGCGGCTGACCGCCCACCGCGAGGGGCAGGCTCGGGTGGCACACCTGCACTATGCGACCCTCCAGGACGAGGTGCGCGAGACGGTGCAGGTCATCTCGGAGATCAAGGGCAGCTCGGGAGACCATTCCTGGAGCGACTTCGCCATCCTGGTCCGCTCGCACGGCCAGGCCGACCCGTTCGCCGCCGAGCTGCAGCGGCGGGGCATCCCGTTCCAGTACCTGGCGCTCAAGGGGCTCTACGCCAAGCCGGCGGTGCTCGACTGCATTGCCTACCTAAAGCTGCTCGACAACTACCACGAGAGCGCGGCGCTCTACCGCATCCTGGTCTCGCCGCCGTACTCGCTGCCCGGGCCGGACCTGGTCGAGCTGACCCACATCGCCGATCGGCTCAAGGGCGAGTCGCTGTATGAGGTGATCAGGCGGAGGCACGAGCTCGCGGCCGTGTCGCCCGAGGGCCAGGCCGTGCTCGACCGGCTGATGAGGCAGCTGGCCGACCATACCGACGTGGTGCGGCGGCAGGGGGTCCGGGAGGCGGCCGTCCGCTGGCTGTACGACTCCGGCTACGTCGACCACCTGAAGGCCGCGGACACGGCCGAGAAGCAGGAGAGCCTGAGCCTGCTCAAGCAGTTCCTCGACCGGGTCAAGCGCTACGAGGACGGGCACGATGACCCGAACCTGAGGCACTTCATGCAGGAGCTGGAGCTGGAGCGGGAGGGCGGCAACGCCGGGTCGCTGGCCTTCGACGTCAACACCGGACCGGACATGGTGCGGATCATGACCGTCCACTCCTCGAAGGGGCTCGAGTTTCCGTACGTCTTCGTCGTCAACCTGGTCGACCAGCGCTTTCCGACCAACCGGCGGGGAGGGGAGATTGAGCTGCCGGACGCGCTGACCAAGGAGATCGTGCCCGAGGGCGACATGCACTTGGAGGAGGAGCGGCGGCTGTTCTACGTGGCCATGACCCGGGCCAAGGACGGCCTGTTCCTGACTTCGGCCGAGGACTACGGCGGACGGCGGAAGAAGAAGCCGTCGCGGTTCCTGTCCGAGCTGGGCTTCGACCGCACGCCGGTCGCGCCGTCCATGGAGCTGCTCGAGGATATCAGGCCTGCTCCGGCGGTGAGATCGGCCCCGTCGGACTACCGTCCGCCCAGCTCGTTCAGCTTCTCGCAGCTTGAGGCCTACGACCGCTGCCCGCTCCAGTACCGGTTCGCGCACGTCCTGCGGCTGCCGGTCTTCGGCAAGGCGTCGATGAGCTTCGGCAAGACCATGCACGCTGCCCTCGAGCGGTTCATGGGGGAGCTGGCCGTCCGCTCCGCCTCCAGGCAGGGGCAGCTGTTCGGCGGCGACCCGGGCGTTCCGGCGCCGGATGCCGGACTGCCGGTCAGCCTGAAGGAGCTGCTCGAGATGTACGACCAGAGCTGGATCAGCGACTGGTACAAGGACGACGCGGAGAGGGAGAAGTTCCGGCGGGACGGGCGCCGCATGCTGGAGGGGTTCTACGAGGACCTGTCGGCCGGCCGGCCGGTGCCGCTGCTCCTGGAGCAGGACTTCCGCCTGAAGCTGGGCGGGCATGTCTTCCGCGGCAAGATAGACCGCATCGACCTGCTCCCAGACGGGACGCACGAGATCGTCGACTACAAGACCGGCACACCCAAGGATAAGCTGTCCGCGGACGACAAGCGCCAGCTGCTCCTGTACCAGCTGGCGGCCGGCCGGGCGCTGGGACTGAGGTCGACCAGGCTGACCTTCCATTACCTAAAGGACGGGACCAAGCAGAGCTTCATCGGCAGCGACGAGGACCTCGGCAAGCTGGAGGAGCAGATCGAGGCTACCCTGCAGGAGATCGTGGCCGGCGAGTTCGTCCCCAAGCCGAGCATGATAAACTGCCAGAACTGCGACTTCTCCGGCATCTGCGAGTTCAAGTCAAAGACCTAGATCCGACGTGCCATGACCTTCCAGAAGATCGACAACCTGATGGGCGGCTCGCTGCGGCGGGCCGGGGCGGCCGGCAAGGTCAGGGCCGCGATCGTGGCCGACACTTTCCTGGCTGTCGTGCGTAAGCGCTACGGCGCCGCCGCGGACCGGGCCGTGGTCCGGCGCTTTCGGGACGGCGCTGTGACCGTGGCCTGCGGATCGTCGGCGCTGGCCGAGGAGGTAAGGCTCGCCTCGGCTGAGCTGGTCGCCGAGACCAACCGCCGGCTCGGATCCGAGACGGTGCAGCGGCTCATGGCCGTGACCTGAGCGGCGATGGTATGATTGTCCGGTAATCGAACCGACATGACCCTGCGACAGTACCTGACCATGATGGCCGCCGGCACCGCGCTCTCCTGGGGAGCGGTCTGCCTGATGGTGACCATGATCGACCCGACGGTCTCCCGGCCGGCGGTGTTCGTCGTGTTCTACGCCAGCCTGCTGCTGTCCCTGACCGGGACGTTCGCCCTGGCCGGCTTCGTGTCCCGGGTCTCCCTGCTCGGAAAGAGGGACCAGCTGTCGCGGCAGGTCGCGGTCTCGTTCCGTCAGGCGCTGATGCTCTCGCTGACTGCCGTCGCCATCCTCTTCATGCAGAGCCAGGGGGTGCTGACCTGGTGGAATGCCGTCCTGACGGCCGCCGCGGCGACGGTCCTGGAGGCCTTCTTCATCTCGGTCGGCAACCGGACCTGAACGGCAAAATCCGGCGGCATTTGGGGCCTTTTGCTTGTTGTGCTAAGGCCTTTTGCTATGTATACTGGGCCTGCCCAATGGGGGAAAGCTTATACTGATGAGCAAAAAAGATGTTCAAGAGATACCTGCGCCGCTTCTCCAAGGATCTGGGGATTGACCTCGGCACCTCAAACACGCTGGTCTACTGTCGGGACAAGGGGATTATGGTCAACGAGCCGTCGGTGGTCGCGCTCAACACGCGGACCGGACAGATCGTGGCCGTCGGGCACAGCGCCAAGGACATGATCGGAAAGACCCCGTCCCACATCAGCACCGTCAAGCCGCTCGTGTCCGGCATCATTTCGGACTTCGAGGTGACGGAAAAGATGCTCAAGTACTTCATCGAGCGCATCCACCGCGACGGCTTCTTCTTCCTGCCCCGGCCGCGGGTCGTGGTCAGCGTCCCCCTGGACCTGACCGAAGTCGAGCGCAAGGCCGTCGAGGACGCCGCGCTGAACGCCGGCGCGCGGGAGGTGTTCCTGGTCGAGGAGCCGATGGCCGCGGCGATCGGGTCGCGCCTGCCGATCACCGAGCCGGTCGGGAACATGATCGTCGACATCGGCGGGGGCATGACCGAGATCGCGGTCATCTCGCTCGGCGGCGTGGTGACCTGGAAGTCGCTGCGCGTGGCCGGCGACGAGATGAACAAGAACATCGTCAAGTACGCCCGCGAGACGTTCAACCTGCTGCTGGGCGAGCGGGTGGCCGAGAACATAAAGATCCGCATCGGCACCGCGGCCGAGCCGGAGGAGCCGCTGGAGATGGAGATGCGCGGCCGGGACATGATCTCCGGCCTGCCCAAGGAGATCATCGTCGGCGACGCGCAGATCAGGCAGGCCCTGGCCCGTTCGGTCAAGACCATCGTCGAGAGCATCAAGACCGCGCTTGAGGTCACCCCGCCGGAGTTGGTGGCGGACATCTACGAGCGCGGAATCGTCATGACTGGCGGCGGGTCGCTGCTGCGCGGGCTCGACGAGGTGGTGTCGCGGGCGACGGAGATTCCGGTCCGCATCACCGACGACCCGCTGACCTGCGTGGTCCGCGGGACCGGCATCCTGCTCGAGAACGAGGACCTGCTGCAGACCGTCGCCCTGCCCTCGTCGCAGGAGACGCGGAAGGAGAACCTGGCCGCCTTCAAGTAGGCAGCGCGAAGGCCGGCTGAAACCAACGCGCACGATGCGACCGGAAAGGATACAGCGAGTCGCGGCGGCGGTCCTGGTCGTCGCCGTGGCGATCATACTGCTCAGGCTGACGGGCGTGCTGTCCGCCGCTTTCGGTCTGGCCTCGTCGGCCTTCGCCGGTCTGGCGGCTCCGCTGCACGGTGCGGCCGTGTCCGGCCTGGCGCCGTCCGGACAGAGCGACTGCCCCGAACTGGACCAGGAGCTGGACTCGCTCCGGCTCGAGAACTCGCGGCTGCGGACCCTGGTCTCCGAGAACGCTGCCCTCAAGACGGCCCTGGACTTCAGGGAAAGGGAATCGACCCGGTCGGTGATGGCCCGGGTGCTGTCCCAGTCGTCCGACCCGACCTTCGCCGGCCTGACGATCGACCGCGGCTCGGACGACGGGCTGTCTGCTGGCCAGCCGGTCGTGGTCGGCGACGGGGTGCTGGTCGGCAAGGTCTACGCCGTCCGACGCCGGACCGCCTCGGTGCTGCTCCTGACCGACTCCTCCAGCCGGCTGGCCGTGGCCGTGCAGGGCGGCTCGGGGACGCTGGGCGTGCTGGAGGGAAACCGCGGCATAACCCTGGCCATCTCCCTCATCCCGCAGTCCGAACGGGTCTCACCGGGCGACATGGTCGTCACCTCCGGGCTTGAGCCGGGGATCCGCGCCGGCCTGGTGGTCGGAACGGTCGAGAAAGTCCAGCGCGATAGCCAGGAGCCGTTCCAGACGGCCAACATACTTCCGTTCGAGAGCGCCGTCCGGCCGATACTGGTGCAGGTGCTGATTCCCGAATTCGAGTTCGACCCGGCGGCCGTTTCCCGTCCGGAGGTCGAGACCGGATCGGCGGCGGCGCAATGACATGATGACCTGAGGTAATGAGAGGGACACTGGCGATACTGTCGTTGGGCATGGTGCTGGCGCTGCTTCAGGCGGCGACTTTTTCGGTTCTGCCGTTTCCCGTGTCACTGATCAACCTGCCGCTCATGGTCTCGATTGCCCTGGTGCTGTCCTTCCGCTTCCGTCTGGCGGTCGCCTCCGCCGCGCTTTCCGGGCTGGTCCTCGACGCGCTCGTGCCCTCGCCGGCCTGGACGTCCGCGCTGTCGCTGGCCGCGGTGACGGCCCTGTCCGGCCTGCTCGTGTCCAGGTACGTCAGTCACCGGTCGATCGCCTCGGTCATCGGGTCGCACGGGCTGGCCTTCGTCGGCGTCGGAGTGCTGTCCTTTGCCATGCACTCTGTTGTCAGGACTTTCGGCGGAGAGCCCCTGGTTCATCCGGGAACCCTATCGGCGGCAGTCGGCGTCGTGATCGCGCTGCCGGTACAGTGCCTGACCGTGCTGGCTGTCCGTTGGATCTCCGGCTGGCTTCACGGACGCTTGGGACGGATAGTGCTCGTTCTGCCGGGAAGTAATCGAATCGGACGCCTATGAGGCTGTGGCCGAGAAGAAAACACGGCGACGGACGCCTGTTCCCGCTGGAGCTGGACCTGCCGAGCGTCCGGTCGGCCGGAGAAGACCTGGCTTTCGTCGACGACACCATGGCCGACTGGGGCGGACGGGTCGCGCCGGACCACGAGAGGAACCGGCGGGTCTCCGCTTCGGTCGGCACCGCACGGCTCATACCGGTCTGGGCGGCGATGCTCCTCGCGCTGGTGGCGGTGATGGGCCGGGCGGCGCAGATTCAGATCGCCGACCGCGACCACTACGCGGTCCTGGCCGAGGGAAACCGCAGCCGAATCGAGCGGGTTCCGGCCGAACGGGGGATCATCTTCGACCGGACCGGACAGACCCTGGTGACGAACGTCCCCAAGTTCTCGGTCACGGTCACGCCGGCCGACCTGCCAACAGTCCCGATCGAACGGCGGATAGTCCTGGGACAGCTGGCCGAGACGGTCGGCCTTGCCCCGCGCGACATCGAGTTCAGCCTGCAGCGGGCCGTCGGGCAGGGATTGGCGCCGACACCGGTGGCGGTCGCCGACGACATCACCCACGAGCAGGCGGTGCTGGTCGAGGTGCTTTCCTCCCGTTGGCCTGGGGTGCAGCTGCTGCGCGGCGCCAAGCGCGAGTATCCGCTGGGCCAGGAGGTGCCGTCGCTGTCGCACGTGGTCGGGTTCGAGGCGGTCGTGACGCCGGAGGACATCGAGTCCGGCGACTACCTGCCGACCGATCGGGTCGGGCGGACCGGGTTGGAGCGAAGCTACGAGCCGGAGCTGCGCGGAGAATACGGCCGGCGGCGCGTCGAGGTCGATGCGTTGGGGCGTCGCAAGACGACCATCGCCGAGGAGTCCGGGGTTCCCGGCCGAAACCTGGTGCTGACGGTCGATGCGGACCTTCAGCGGGTGGCGGAAGGGGCGCTGCGCCGCAGCCTCGACTCGTCCGGCTGCCGGCGGGGAAGCGTGATCGTCATGCGTCCGGGCAGCGGGGAGGTCCTGGCCCTGGTCAGCTGGCCGGCCTTCGACAACAACCTCTTCGCCGGCGGCATATCCAGCCAGGAATACGCCGCCCTGTCCGAGGACGAGGACAACCCGCTGTTCGCGCGGGCCATCGGTGCGGCCCTGCCGTCGGGATCGGTCTTCAAGCCGGTCATAGCGGCCGCCGCCCTGTCCGAGGGCATCGTCACTCCCCGGACGACCTTCATGTCGGCCGGCGGGATATCGGTCGGCCGGTGGTTCTTCCCGGACTGGAAGGCCGGCGGGCATGGCCTGACCAACCTGGCCAAGGCCATCTCCGAGTCGGTCAACACCTATTTCTATATCGTCGGCGGCGGACTGGACAGCCGGGAGGGATTGGGGCTGGAGCGGATCGTGCGCTACGCCCGGATGTTCGGCTTCGGCGAGCGGACCGGCATCGACCTGGCCGGAGAGGGAGAGGGCTTCCTGCCTTCCGAGGAATGGAAGGAGAGGACCAAGGGCGAGCAGTGGTTCATCGGCGACACCTACCACCTGGCCATCGGTCAGGGAGACCTGCTGGTCACGCCGCTGCAGGTGGCGGTGATGACGGCCGCCTTCGCCAACGGCGGGGACATCGTCCGGCCGCACCTGGTGTCGGCCCTGCTCTCGTCGGACGGCCAGCGCGAGGAGCTCCTGGTTGAGCCTGTGGCCGAGGATGTCCTGCCGTCGGACGTGATCGAGGCCGTGCGCCAGGGCATGCGCGATTCCGTCCTCTACGGCAGCTCCCGCGGACTGTCGCTCCTGCCCGTCCCGGCCGCCGGAAAGACCGGCACCGCCCAGTGGAGCAGCCAGCACGACAACCATGCCTGGTTCACCTCCTTCGCCCCCTACGACCGGCCGGAGATCTCGGTCACGGTCATGACCGAGGAGGGCGTCGAGGGTTCGCGCACGGCCGTACCGGTGGCCCGCGAAATAATGGAATACTATTTCCGCAAATGAGGCCTTTCGGGCGGCGGGCGGCGGCTTGACACCCCATCCGGGCGTCCGTATCCTCAATGCTGTACGTTCGTGCGCTAATGACGAATCATATGCAGAATCGGATGGTCTACGTGTCGCCGGAAGGCCTGCGTCGGCTCAAGGACGAACTGGCCGAGCTCAGGGGCAGCCGGATCAAGGAAGTGGCCGGCAAGATCGAGAAGGCCAAGGAGTTCGGCGACCTGAAGGAGAACTCGGAATATCACGACGCCAAGGACGAGATGTCGATGCTGATGTCCCGGATCAGGCAGATCGAGGACCAGATAGCCCGGGCCGTCGTGGTCGAGAAGGGTACCGGCTCCGATACGGTCGGAATCGGGTCGACGGTCCGGATCAGCGGCTCTGGACGCGAGAAGACGATCGTTGTCGTCGGTGCGCCCGAGGCCGATCCGTCCAAGGGGCTGATCTCCAACGACTCGCCGCTGGGCAAGGCGCTGATCGGACGGAAGGTGGGGGAGACCGCCACCATCAACGCCCCGGCCGGGGAACTCAAGTATCAAATCATCGAGATCGACTGACCGTCATCCATATGGCCGAACAACCAAACGAGGAATCGATCGTCCGGCTCGAGAAGCTGCAGCGGCTCAGGGAGCGGGGGACCGATCCCTTTCCGGCCCGGAGCGGACGGACCCATACTGTCGGGGAAGTGCTGGACGACTTTGAGGCCAAGGTCGAGGCCGGCGAATCGCTGACCTTGGCCGGACGCCTTAGGGCCAAGCGCGGGCACGGCGGGGCGAGCTTCGTCGACCTTGAGGACGGCACCGGCCGAATGCAGGTTCACCTGCGCCAGGATGCCCTCGGCATCGAGTCGTACGAGGCGTTCGAGGCGAACTTCGACGTCGGCGACTTCGTGCAGGTGACCGGGTCGGCGTTCACTACCCGGCGGGGCGAGCGCAGCATTGAGGCCAAGGAAATCGTCCTGCTGACCAAGGCGCTTCGTCCGCTGCCCGACAAGTGGCACGGGCTGACCGACACCGAGGTCCGTTACCGCAAGCGCTACCTCGACCTCGTCTCCAACCAGGAAGTGCGGAACATCTTCCGCCAGCGCAGCCTGATCGTCAGGACGATCCGCGACTTCTTTCAGGAAGAGGGCTTCATGGAGGTCGAGACGCCTATCCTGCAGCCGCTGGCCGGCGGCGCGACTGCCCGTCCATTCGTCACGCACCACAACGCGCTGGACATCGACCTCTACCTCCGGATCGCGCCTGAACTGTACCTCAAGCGGCTGGTGGTGGGCGGATTCGAACGGGTCTTCGAGATCGCGCGCTGCTTCCGCAACGAGGGCATCGACCACCTGCACAACCCGGAGTTCACCCAGGTCGAGTTCTACCAGGCCTACGCCAACTACCGTGACCTGATGGACCTGACCGAGCGTCTCCTACCGCGGATAGTGATGGCGGTCAACGGTTCCCTGCAGGTCGAGTTCGACGGCGAGACCGTAGACTTCACCCCGCCCTATCCGCGGCTGGGATTTCGCCAGGCGATCGTCGAGCGCGGCGGCCCGGACATCCAGGAATATCCGGACCGGCCTTCCCTGGCCAAGGCGGCCGGGGCCGCCGGCGTGAAGGTCGAGAGTTCCGACGGCCGGGGCGACATCATGGACTCCATCTACAAGAAGTTCGTGCGGACCCAGATCGTCAGCCCGGCCTTCATTATCGACCATCCCATCGAGCTGTCCCCGCTGGCCAAGAAGAAGGCCGAGGACGGACGCTACGTGGAACGGTTTCAGCTGGTTCTGGGCCGCGGAACCGAGCTCTGCAACGCCTATTCGGAGCTAAACGACCCAATCGACCAGAAGGCGCGCTTTCTCGAGCAGGAAGGCCTGCGAGAGGGAGGCAACGACGAGGCCCAACGGCTCGACGAGGACTTCATCGAGGCCCTGGAGACCGGCCTGCCGCCGACGGCCGGTTTCGGCATGGGCATCGACCGGCTGACCGCCATCCTGACCGGATCACACAGCCTCAAGGAGGTGATACTGTTCCCGACACTCAGGCCCGAAGCAAGCCCCGATGGCGAAGACAAGCAAAAGGGAGACCGCACCTAGGCTCGAAGCCGACCGCCAGGACCGAGGTTCCAAACGTCGCAAAGAGACCAGCCGGCCGAAGACCGTGCTGGTCTTTGGCGTCTTTGACCTGCTGCACCCAGGTCACGTCTTCTTCCTGGAGCAGGCCCGTAGTCACGGCGAAAGGCTGGTGGTGATAGTGACTAGGGACGAACGGGCTCTGGAGGGCAAGGGGAGGCGCCCGGTCTTTTCTCTGGAAGAGAGACTTAAGCTGGTCGGGTCACTTCAGGCGGTCGACTTGGCCGAAGCTGGAGACCGACCGGGGGAATGGACTGCCATTTTGCGTCACAAGCCGAATGTCATCTGCATCGGCCATGACCAAACAGCCGACCATCCAAAAATAAGGCAACAAATCGAATCGATCACCCCTAAACCACAGATATTGCGCTTACCGACGTACGGAGACGGGGAACTTTCGAGCTCGGCCATACGCCGACGCCTGCTTGACGAAACCGCTGGATCAGAATAACGATTAAGTCATGAAGCGATCAGTTCAAAACATCGCCGAGTCGTCGCGCTCCATCTGATGGAGCTGACTTTGGACCCGAGATTTCTGAAGAGGCTCCGTCAATCTGCCGGGGCCTCTTCGTTTTTAAGGTCACCGGAGAAAAAGACCTGAAGCTTTTGCTCTAACCCAACCAATCCGGACAGCTCCTTGCGGCTAGGTGCCGCAAATGGCATCCTTACTCAGACTTTTACCGAAAAATCCTTATGTTGGACATGAATTTCGTCAGAGATAACGTTGACCTGGTCAGGGCTGCCCTGGACAACAAGCGAACCAAGGTCGACCTTGACCGTCTGCTCGAGCTGGATGTCCAGCGGCGGCAGCTCCAGGTCGAAACGGAAACGCTGCGGGCCGAACAGAACCGAGCTGGCGAAGAAATCGCCAAGGAGTCGGATCCTGAAAAGAAATCCGAGGCCATAGGCGCGATGAAGCAGCTGAAAGACCGACTCAGGGCAGCGGAGGAACGTCTCGAGCCCGTCCGGCAGGAATTCGAGCTACTGCTGCTGGCGCTGCCGAACGTGCCGTTCGACGACGTTCCGGTCGGACCGGACGAGTCGGCCAACCAGGTACTGCACAGCTGGGGCGAGCCAAAAAAGTTCGACTTTCCAGTTAAGGATCATCTTGAGTTGGGCGAGGCGTTGGGGCTGATCAACGTCGAGCGGGCCGCCGAGGTCTCAGGCAGCCGTTTCGTCTATCTGGTCGGAGGCTTGGCCAGAATGCAGTTCGCGCTGTTGCAGTACGTACTGAATATCCTGACCGACCGGGAACAGATCCGTCAGACCATTGAACGCGCCGGCCTGGAGCTGTCGGATACTCCTTTCGTGCCAGTCGTCCCGCCGCTCATGATCCGGCCGGAGGCTTTCGCCCGTATGGCCCGGCTCGAGCCGCGCGAGGAGCGCTACCATATACCCTCCGACGACCTGTACCTGATCGGCAGTGCCGAACACACGCTCGGTCCGCTGCACATGGACCAGCTGCTGAAGGAGGCCGACCTGCCGCTGCGCTACTTCGCCTACACTGCCGCCTTCCGTCGGGAAGCCGGCTCCTACGGACAGGACACCCGTGGCATCATCCGCCAGCATCAGTTCGACAAGATCGAAATGGAGACTTTCTGCCTTCCCGAGTCGTCCCGTAGCGAGCAGGAGCTTCTGGTCGCCCTACAGGAGCGGTTCCTGCAGGACCTGGAGTTGCCCTACCAAGTGATGAACGTCTGCACCGGTGACATGGGCAAGCCGGACGCCCGGCAGATCGACATGGAGTGCTGGATGCCGGGACAAGGGAAATACCGGGAGACGCATTCGGCCGACCTGATGACTGACTATCAGTCGCGGCGGCTGGGCACCAGAGTCCGACGGAACGACGGAGAGATCCAGTACGTCCACATGAACGACGCCACGGCGCTGGCCATGGGGCGCATCCTGGTCGCGATCATCGAGAATGGCCAGCAGGCCGACGGACGGATATCCGTACCGAAGATTCTGGTGCCAATGATGGGCGGACTGGAGACGATCGGCTGACGAGCTCGACAATGACCGGAAACAAGCCCAAAACCTGGATCGAGGTGTCGGCCAAGGCATTAGTCAGCAATGTCGGAGAACTGAAACGCCAGTCCTCCGGCTCGAGCCTGATGGCCGTGGTCAAATCCAATGCCTACGGTCACGGAACTGCGGCCGTCGTGAAGGCGGTCGACGGTGTCGTCGACTGGTTCGGGGTCGATTCCCTGGTCGAAGCGGAGGAGGTACGACGCTCCGGTTCGCGACGGCCAGTGCTTATCTTGGGCTACACGCCCGTAGGCTCCCTGTGTCAGGTGGTGTCACACGGGTTCAGCCAGGTCACATACAGTCGACGAACGGCTGATGCCATGTCGCATTTCGGGTCTGTCAGGCGCCCAGCCAAGCTCCAGGTCAAAGTCGAGACCGGAACTTCGAGGCAGGGCGTGGACCTAGAGGACCTGCCGACGTTTTTCCGTTTTCTCTCAAAACTGAAGAACGTCAAAATTGAGGGTCTCTATACCCATTTCGCCAACGTCGAGGACACGACCGATCCGACCTACGCCAAGCTGCAGCTGAGGCGCTTCCGAAAGGCTGTCGACATCGCCGAAAAATACGGCATCCGACCACCGGTGATACATGCCGCCTGCAGCGCCGCAGCGATCATCTATCCAGAGACTCATTTCGACCTGGTAAGAACCGGGATATCTCTCTATGGGCTTTGGTCATCCAAAGTAACTCAGGCAGCCGCAGCCGAGACCGGCATAAACCTCAGACTGAGGCCGGCCTTGACCTGGAAGACCACCGTCGCCCAAGTCAAAAATCTCTCCGCCGGCACGCCGGTCAGCTACGGTCTGACCGAAAAGGTCCGCCGGCCGTCACGGGTGGCGGTTCTTCCGATCGGATATTGGGACGGTTTCGACCGTCGGCTGTCGTCAATCGGCAATGTTCTGGTTCGGGGGCATCGAGCCAAGGTGATCGGACGAGTCTGCATGAACATGTGTGTCGTCGACGTCACGGACATTCGTGGGGCCAGAGAAGGCGACGAGGCGGTCATCTTGGGCCGGCAGGGACAAGAGGAAATAACGGCCGAAGAGTTGGCTGACCGCATCGGCACCATCAACTACGATGTCGTGACCGGAATAAACCCACTGTTGCCGCGCTATCTGGTCTGATTCCGCCGCAAGATGGACTGCCCTTGCCTTGAACTGCCCTAGATGAAAGACTAAACGCGACAGTATTCGTCCCCACTACAGGCAATGAAGGACTTCCATGGAAAAAACGCCCGCCGAGGCGTACGCGACTACAGCCGACGCAGCTACGGGAATCCGCTATTCAGCGGCCAGCAGAAGAAGCGTCGAGCCCGCGATCCTCGCCGAATCAAGGCGATCGCCATTGGCGTGTTAATTTTAGCGCTGATTCTGCTGACCTTCTGGTACCTGTTCTGGGGCCAGGCCTTTCGCATCTCGAACGTCTCGATCGAAGGAGCGACGGCCGACACGTCGACGGAGATTCGTGGAATGATCGAGGAGCGCCTAAAAAAGAGGTGGTTGTTGGTCATGCCACAATCGTCCATTTTCATCTTCGATACCGACGAATCGATTGGTGATATCGAAAGTCGATTTTACCTTGAGCAGCTTGAACTGAGAAAAAAGTTGCCAGGAACAATTTCGGTCAATGTCAGGGAAAGAGAAATGGTCGGGGCATTCTTGGCCCGCGGACAGTTCCTGGCAATTGACGCGGAAGGTTACGTGATCCGAGAGCTGACCAAGCGTGAACGCGTCTCGCTCGTCGACTTGCCGGACGGCTTTGAAGGGGTCGCGGCCAGTGAGTTGGGGGCGGAATCGGTCAACGTAGTTGAGATCGACCAGGCTGCGGCTGAACAAGAGACGGCAAAAAAGAACAGCAACCCGCTCCCTCTGATTCTGGATTGGGAAAAGGTCGGCGACAACTACCATCCAGGGAGCGCGGCCGTATCCAACGAGATGCTTAGGCTTGTGCTTCAGGCCAACGCCCAGCTGCCGGACGTCTCTGACTCGGGAATCAGATGGTTTGCCCTCGACTCGGCCGCCGACACGGTTGACGTGATGCTCAAGGGGGGCTGGCACGTGTACCTGACCACCTTAATACCTTTTGATGTCCAGGCCAGCCGCCTGTCCCTGGTGCTAAAGGAAAAGATAGGCGACAGGCGAGATGAACTCGAATACGTTGACCTCCGTTACGACGAAAGAATATTCTTCCGATTTATTGGGGAAGTCAATTAATTATTAAAAAGACAGATCTTGTTTTTTGGCTTAAATAAGGCATAAAAAAGGACTTTTCGTTATCTATGTCAAAGACTATTGACAAAATTGGATAAATATGATATATTTCTAATTGTACCCAGTCGATCTACCGGAGACATCTCCGTGTACATCCGACGGGTATTTTTTGTCTACCTCTCGGCTATTGGTGAATAAGTCGCCTGTGACTACATAGGCTTATCTGCTAAAGTAAATTACTACCGGCTGACAGGAGGGGATTATGGTCGGTAAAAGTGGTTTAAATTTTTACCATACTTAAACTATGGGTCACGAAGGAAACATGTCTGTTTCACCCAAGGCAAGCTTTGCCCTGGGTCTAGTTGGAGGAGTGCTGGTACTCTGTACCATCGGTTTCTTTGTCCTGCTGGGACTAATGATTAACGGTCAGGATTCTCTCGGGTACAACAATGACCCGCTGGTGGCAAATGACCCGACCATCGATCCGGTGGTCTACGACGATCCCGGCGACCAGGTCGGAGAGATAACGCCGATTAACGACAGCGATCACGCCGTTGGCCCGACCGACGCGGCAGTGACGCTCTTTGTCTATTCGGATTTCGAGTGTCCTTACTGCGGAAGGTTTCACCTTTCGGTCAAACAGCTGATAGCGGATCTCGGCGACCAGGTTCAGGTCGTCTTCCGCAACTACCCGCTCTCGTTCCACCCCAACGCTCGTCCGGCGGCCAATGCGGCCGAGTGTGCCGGAGAACAGGGCAAGTTCTGGGAATTTGCCGACGGACTGTTTGAGGACCAAAGCCTGCTCGGAGCCAGCCGCTATAAGGAGCTGGCCACTAGGGTGGGGCTGAACGTCAGCCAGTTTGATGACTGCGTGGCCAAGTCGAAGTTCGACGCCAAGATCAGCTCTGATCTTTCAGGCGGAATGACGGCCGGCGTACAGGGAACTCCAGGGACAATAATCGTCGGCAGCGACGGACAGCCAACCCTAGTTCCAGGAGCGATTCCTTACGAGCAGCTTAAGGGAATGGTTCAGGCTGTGCTCTAAAGAAGGATTTATCCGAACGAAGAAAGAGGAAGCTCCGGCCCAAGGCCGGAGCTTTTCTTTGTTTCTCAAAATTTGCCCAAAACCAGAGCCCCTGCTAATGTCGGCGTGCTTCATAAGGAGAAGCCAGTGAAAAAAATTCTCTCGTTCCTTAGAACTCAGGGTGCCAGCGAGGAATCCTTGGCCTTTTTTCTTGCCAGCTTACTGGAACCGACCGCTGACTGGCGACCGATTCGGAATAGGGACGGGTCGTGGCGTCTCACCGAGGAAGGGGATCTCAAGCTGAGGCCGGACATGAGCTAGATAGGCCGGTCGACGATAACCTGTACAGAATCAGGAGCGGAAGGATTCCAAAGACTCCTGACCAATCTTGGAGAGATTCAAGCGAGCCCACTGATCTCAACAGTCAAGCTCGAAGAGGTATAACACCGACCTCCATCTCCATTCGTTTCAAACTAATGCACCGCCACATGGCGGTGTTTTTTAATAGACTTCGGCAGAGTAGGAGAGAGGATCCCCTCGGGGACTTTTGGCGACGTCGAAAACTTAATATGTTGTGACGCACAATATACCTTAAACGACACATTAAGCTTTTTTTTCTCCTGCTAACCATAAATTCTTTTCCCTTCCACTTTCTCCATAAAAACACCACCTGCTAACTCATATCCGAAGGTATCCCCATGCCTTCCCAAACAACACAGACCATTTAAACGCCTCGCTGATCTCGTCTTTCTTGGTGTTTCGGGGCTAGTATAGGTCATACTATCTCTTTCGCAATTTCAGGACCGCGGCAACCGTTTTTCGCTTTCACAAAAAAGCGAAAAATCTTTTAAAGAATTAATCTGGTCAGACGAACTATTCTATCTCCTACCAAATCAAAAAAACCGTGCGAAGACAGTTTTTTGCACCAATCTAAATTTTCCCCATTTTCCCCCGCTCTTTCTTCTTCTCTTGTTTGCCCTCTGAATAACTATTTTACGACACTATTTCTTTTTCCTCTCTTTAAAATAAAAACTACAAAAGATAATTCAACGGATTAACCGGTATTCCGCCTTGCCTCACCTCAAAGTGAAGATGGGGACCAGTGGTTAGCTTTCCCGCTCCGGGAGTTCCGGGCATCCCGCCCGAATAGCCGATGATCTCTCCCCTTTCGACAAAGGTATCTTCCTTTACCGTGATTTTGCTTAAGTGTCCGTAGACCGACGACAGGTCATTTCCATGCACCAACAGAACGTAGCTGTAGCCCATTCCGGCATTCTTGGCCCGGCCAACTATTCCGGATGCCACTGCGCGAATCGGCGTACCCTGATAGGCCCTGATGTCTATCCCCGGATGCTCGAAGACATTACGGAATGGATAGTCCGGATCGTGAAAATTGGTCGAGAGACCGCGGTCCGGATTGACCGGCCAAGAAAGAGATCCGGTACCTTGCCCGAGTCTTTCGGCCAGATCCATCTTCGAGCGCAACGACTTCTCGAGCGTCACTATTTCGGAATCCGCCTCAGACTGCTCGCGCTTCAGCTCGGCCAGCATGTAGCGATACTCCAGCTCGGAGGACATCGTCTCTGACAGCAGGGACGTCTTCAGCGACATGTCGTCCTCCAACTTTCGGCGCGTGGCCTCCAGGGCCAATCTCCTCGAAGTGACGTCAGCCCGTTTCAATTCGCTTTCCTGTTGCTGTTCCTCCAGTCTGACCCTCAGACCGTCGATCCTCTTTACCGAATCGTGCATTCGTCTCTCAAGAGACACGACGGAATAAAGCTCGTCAAAGAACCCGGAAAAGGTGTCGTGCGACAGGAGTATCTCCAGCACGCTCTGATCAGACTGCCGATAGTGAAGCTGCCGGACCAGCGACCCGAGCATGTCCCTCTCCCGTTCGACCTGGTCTTGGGCCTCCTTAATCCGGCCCTCGAGCCGGACCATCTGGAGCTCAATCGACTTGATCTCCTGTTCCGAAACTTCAATGCTGACCTTCGTCTTGGCTACCTGGCTTTCGATCAGGTTAATCTGATCGCCGAGGGTTGCCCCTTCGATCTTTTTTTCCGAGATCAGCTTCTTGTAGTGATCGATCCGGTCATTGAGTTCCTTGACCTGCTCCCGCTTCCTCTGGACCTCGGAATTGATGTTCTCGATCTCGCCGCTGACGTCCGCACTGGCCGCCAAAACTCCCGATGGACAAACGAGACCAAGGGCCAAAACGAAAATCAATGACGCGTAGGCGATTCTCAGACACCCCTCCTTTCCTCCCTTGCTTCGTTCGACCATTCAAATCTTTTCTATCGCAGAATCTATTCGACGAAGTGTTGCTTCGCGACCTATGGCCCAGGCCACCTCAAACGGTCCCGGGGAAGCCGCCAACCCGGTCAGCGCCACCCGCATGGGCCAAAGTGTCTCCGCGTTGGTCCACCCTCGTTCAACGATCATTTCCAGTACTGTCTTCTCCAATCCCTCTCGACTGTCGAAATCTTTGACGTCCAGCGAAGAAAGAAAATCCCTCAGTCCGGTCAGCCTGTCCTTGGCTATCTCCGGGGTGGATTTCTTCCACGGCAGGCGCTGGCTGTCGGGATCCGGATCGACGAAGATGAAGGTCAGCCTCTCCGGCATTTCCGCTAGCGTCTTGACGCGGTTCTTCTCCAACCTTACGGCCTTTACTATCGCCGCTCGATCGCTGAACCCAGCTGCCTCAAAAAACGGCATTGCCCGCTCGGCCAGGTCATCTTCCGAGCATGACTTGATGTACTCGGAATTCATCCAGTCCAGTTTCTCCAGGTCAAAGACTGCCCCACCACGATTGACCTTGTTCAGGTCGAAGGACGAGACGAGTTCATCGACCGAATAGATCTCCCGGTCGCCGCTTGGATTCCACCCCAACAGCGCGACGAAATTCACCAACGCCTCCGGCAGGTAGCCCTTCTTTTTGTAGTCCTCGACAGCCACGTCCCCCTGCCGTTTCGACAGCTTCGACCGGTCCTTGTTCAGCAGCAGCGGCAGGTGGGCGTACTCGGGCTGCGGCCAACCGAAGGCCTGGTATAGCAGAATGTGCTTGGGCGTCGACGGACACCACTCCTCACCGCGCAGGACGTGCGTAATCCCCATCAGGCGATCGTCAACCACGACCGCCAAGTGATAGGTCGGAAAACCGTCGGACTTCATCAGCACCTGATCGTCGATCTGGCTGTTCGCTATCTCCACCCGTCCGCGGATCAAGTCGTCCCAACCCGTAACGCCTTCCGTCGGTACGGCTAATCTGACTACGAACGGACGGCCTTCGCTCTCCAGTCTTTTGCAGGCCTCGTCGTCCAAACCGCGGCAGTGCCGATCGTACATGGTCTGACCGCCTTCGGATCGCTGGCGCTCTCTCATATCCTCCAACCGTTCCGAAGTGCAGTAACAGCGATAGGCCTGACCGCCCTCGATCAGCTGGTCGACATACTTTCGGTAGATGTCGAGCCGTTCGGACTGAACGTATGGTCCGAAATTGCCGCGCTGCCTGACTGTGCCGTCACTGTCCAGATAGGGTCCCTCATCCGGCTCAATTCCGGCCCACTGCAGGGTTCGGATAATGTTCTCTACTCCGCCTTCCACCAGTCTGGTCTGGTCAGTGTCCTCTATTCTTAGGATAAAAGCCCCACCGTTCTTTCTGGCCAAGAGGCTGTCATAAAGTGCGGTCCTCAAACCGCCGACATGCAGAAAACCTGTCGGCGACGGGGCAAACCTGACTCTGACCTTGTTCATGCTCATTTCACTTTAATGATACCAAATCGCTGCCCCACGACCAACGCCGGAAAGACGAACGTGGCCGTTAGTATGCGTCCGATCCGCCTTGGCTGCAAGACCAGCCTCCATAGCCATTCCAGCCCGACCGAACGCATGAACGCCGGCGCCCGACGGACATTCCCTGACCAGAAATCGAACGCTCCGCCGATACCCATCGCCACCCTCACCGACGGGAGACTCGACAGGTGGGCCTGGATCCACTTTTCCTGCTTGCCGTGACCGAAGGCGACAAAAACCACAGCCGGACTTGCGGCCTCGATCTTTCGCCGAAGCTCGTCGGAAAGAATCGGCCGGCCCTGACTGTCCATCTCCACCACCCCGCCGTCGTCCGCGCCGACGACCATCAGTCCCCGATGTCCGGCCGACATCACTCTGGCCGCCTCCGCCGCAGTGCCCGGCCCGCCGCCGAGAAAAAATACACTGGCTCCTAATTCGGCCGCCAGACCGCAGACTTCGTTCATCAGGTCAGTACCGGTCACCCGTTCAGAAATTCTTCGGCCAAGAATTTTTGCCAGCCAGACTATCCCTACCCCATCGGGGATATTGATGTCTCCGGTTTTGAGAGTGTCGCAAAACGAAGGATCCCTCCAGGCCGCAACCAAGATCTCCGGATTCGGGGTGAACACTGCCCTACCCCGCCCATTTTTCGCTAACAAAAAACCCCTTATTCTATTCTTAACCTCTTCGCCGGTTAGCGCATCTACCGGCACGCCAAAAAAACTGACTATCATAGTAAGGCTAGAATATCACGTCGCCCGAAAAATCAGGCAAAAATCGTCCGTTTGAGCTCACTTCCCCATCAAAAAGAGGACATCTTCTTGACATACCTACCCATTGGCCTGACAATTGGATTAGCACTCTTGTTTAGGGACTGCTAAACGAGAAAACGTGATCCGTGTCACAAAATTTCGCTATGTTACCAAAGAATTTCACCACAAAATCGCGTGAGGCCCTGGAGACGGCCCAACTGCAGGCTTTCGAGAACGGCAATCCGGAACTCAATGCCCTGCACGTTCTGGCTGCCCTTCTGGAGCAGCCCGAAGGCGTGATCGGCTCGGTCTGCGACCAGCTGGAGGTCGACCGAACCGGTCTGACCCAATCCGTCGCCGACCAAATCGCCCACCTGCCGAAACAGGATTCGGCCACGGACACGGCCCAGCTGGCCCTCAACCCGGCCACGGTCAGGGTCCTGCGCCAGGCCGAAAAGGAAGCCAAGTCGTTCGGCGACGAGTACATCTCCACCGAGCACCTGCTGCTGGCCCTGCTGGAAGTGCCGTCGCCGGCCAAGACCTCGCTCGAGCAGGCCGGCATCAGCCACGACGAGGTGATGAGGGTCCTGGTCGACATCCGCGGCTCGCAGAAGGTCGACTCGCCGGAGCCGGAGCAGAAATATCAGGCCCTCAAGAAGTATTCGCGAAACCTGACCGAGCTGGCCCGACAGGAAAAGCTCGACCCGGTGATCGGCCGCGACGAGGAGATTCGCCGCGTCATGCAGGTCCTGTCCAGGCGGACCAAGAACAATCCGGTCCTGATCGGCGAAGCCGGCACCGGCAAGACGGCCATCGCCGAGGGTCTGGCCCAGCGCATCGTTCAGGGCGACGTGCCGGAACTGCTCAAGGACAAGGAGATCGCCTCGCTCGACGTGGGCTCCCTCGTCGCCGGCTCGAAGTTCCGCGGCGAGTTCGAGGACCGGCTCAAGGCGCTGCTCCGCGAGATCGACGACTCGGACGGACGGATCATCCTCTTCATCGACGAGCTGCACACGCTGGTCGGGGCGGGCGCCACCGACGGCTCGCCGCTCGACGCGTCGAACATGCTCAAGCCGGCTCTCGCCCGCGGTGAGCTGCGGGCCATCGGCGCCACCACCATCAAGGAATACCAGCGCCACATCGAGAAGGATCCGGCCCTGGAGCGACGCTTCCAGCCGGTTCTGGTCGCCGAACCGTCGAACGAGGACGCCGTCGCCATCCTCCGCGGCATCAAGGAACGCTATGAGCTGCATCATGGCGTTCGCATCACCGACCCGGCCGTGGTGTCCGCGGTCGAGCTGTCGGCCCGCTACATCCAGGACCGCTTCCTGCCGGACAAGGCCGTCGACGTGATCGACGAGGCGGCCTCGGCCCTGCGCATGGAGATCGACTCGGAACCGCAGGAGATCGACTCGCTGAAGCGCAGCCTAATGAGGCTCAAGCTGGAGAAGCTGGCGCTGGAAAAGGAAGACGACCAGGACTCCAAGCAGCGACTGGCCGAGATAGAGAAGGAACTGGGCGAGCTAAACGAGCGCTACTCGTCCCTGGAGCTGTCCTGGCAGAACGAGCGCGAGGCCATCTCGGACATCCGCCGCCACAAGCAGCGCCTGGAGGACCTGCGCCAGGAGGCGGAGATCGCCCAGCGAAGCGGCGACGACCGGAACATGATCCGGGCCGGAGAGATCCTGCACCGCGAGATCCCCGAGGCACAAAAGGAGCTCGACCATTCGACTGCCCGGCTGGCTGAGCTGCAGCACGGGCACCGCTTCCTAAAGGAGGAGGTCACTGAGGAGGACGTGGCCAAGGTCGTCTCCCGTTGGACCGGGATACCGGTCGCGAAGATGCTCCAGGAGGAAGCGATAAAGATGTCACGTATGGAAGACGAACTGCGGCGCCGCGTGGTCGGCCAGAGCGAGGCGGTCAAGGCCGTCGCCGGCGCGATCCGCCGCTCCCGAGCCGGACTGGCCGAAGAGAACCGGCCCATCGGATCGTTCCTGTTTCTCGGCCCGACCGGCGTCGGCAAGACCGAGCTGGCCCGCGCCCTAGCCGAATTCCTTTTCGACGACGAGAACGCCATGATCAGGCTTGACATGTCCGAGTACGGCGAGCGCCATACCGTCTCTCGCATGCTCGGTTCCCCTCCCGGCTACGTCGGCCACGACGAGGGCGGACAGCTGACCGAACAGGTCCGTCGCCGTCCGTACTCGGTCATCCTTCTCGACGAGATCGAAAAGGCCCACCCCGACGTCTGGAACACGTTCCTGCAGATACTGGATGAGGGTCGGGTCACCGACTCGAAGGGCCGCAAGGTGAACTTCAAGAACACGGTGATCATCATGACCTCCAACATCGGCTCCGATACCGTGCTGGAGGCCGGCCGCCGCGGACATCTCGGGTTCGACGACGACGCCGAACGAAACGAGGACGATTCCGTGCGCACCAGGATCCTCGAGCTGCTCAAGGACCACATGAAGCCGGAATTCCTGAACCGTCTCGACGAGATAATCGTCTTCGGCTCCCTCTCCGAGGAGGAGATCGTCAAGATCGCCCAAATCCAACTCGACCGCGTCGCCCTCCGGCTGTCCGACCAGCACGTTAGCCTGAAGGTTAGCTCGGCCGCCCGTGAACTGATCGCCAGAAAGGGCTATGACCCGTCGTTCGGGGCCCGCCCGCTCAAGCGGGTCATCCAGCACGAGATCCTCGACCCGCTGTCGGTAATGATTATCGAGGGACGGCTGCCGGCCGGAGCGACCGCCAAGGTCGACGCCAAGGACGACAAGATAGTCATTCGCGCCGGAAAGTAGGAACCGACCCGAATCAAGACGAAACGCCCCGGATTTTAATCCAAGGGCGTTTTGTTATCCGGCGACACTAGCCGAAAATACGCTGTCTGACGCGATCGATCCCATTCCCCGGCCCGCCGACCGAGACAAAACAAAGACCCCCGCTGTTCGCAGGGGCTATTGTTGCCGCGTTATCGAGATGTATGCTGCTGCTTCGGCGGCGACCGCGCCACCGACATCTTAACGGACGACTATGACGTCGGAAAGCGCCCCGACATACTGGCGCCACATCGCCCTTATCTTCCTCCTGGCCATAACTTGGCTAAGTTACGGCACCGTGCTATAGTGACGGTGCCACAGTGCGTGGTTCGGGATGGACGAAAGTCCTCCCGGGAAAACGTCGCGCCAATCTCCCACGGGCGTGACGTTTTCATTTTCCAAAAACGACCTTTCTAAATTCAGGTGTCCTCGACAGCCGGTACCCCGTTTTCAGGCCAATTCCTTCTTCAGTTCCTCGATCCTGGCCCGCAGCACGCCCTCCATGTCCTTTATTCCCAGATGGCCGGCGGTGATCAGGCACCCGATGACCGTATTCGCCGCCCGGCGCTCGATGTCCTCCCGGTCCCGGCCCTGCCTGACCACCGACCACAGCTTCGTCACTGACTCGTGAATCCCGAGCAGGTCCTCGTCCTTGCTGTTCCGGTCGCACCGACAGTCGATGAGGCACGCCTCCTTAAGGATCTCATTGATGGAATTGTCCATAAGACGACCCGACTATCTCGCCGACCGGGCGAAGTTTCTTATCACTGCCCTGACCACCCCCTGAACCTGGAGCTCCTGAACGTAGAACGGCTTCATCTCGCTGTTGGCCGGCTGGAGCCTGATCCGGCCCTTTTCCCGATACATTCGCTTGAGGGTGGCGTACTCGTTTTCCAGAAGCGCCACCACGACTTCGCCGTCCCGCGGCGATGGGTTCCGCTCGACGACCACTAGGTCCCCGGACAGGATCCCGTCGTCGCGCATCGACTCCCCCCTGACCCTCAGGACATATGTCTCCTCCGGCTTCCTGACCAGATCTGCCGGAACGTCGGTCGTTTCCGTTCCCTCGATGGCCTCGATCGGCTCGCCGGCGGTGATGATGCCCATGAGCGGCAACGTCAGCGCCGCCGCAGCCCGAGACAGGGCCGGATCGACCTCCAAAGTCCGCGCTGTCCCCTCTCCCACCGAGAGACAGCCCTTCTGTTCCAGGTTCTTGACGTGCTCGTGGACCGTAGCGGTCGAAGAAAGGCCGAGCGCCTCACCTATCTCGCGGTAGGATGGGGCGTAGCCGTTCTCTCGGATGTATCCGGACACGAACTCCAGAACCTGATGCTGCTTTTTGGTAAGTTTTCCTTTCATGGTCTTGGGAATCTATCCACAATCTTTTCGACCTCGACTGAATCATACCCGAACAAAAACCGAACGTCAAAATCGACCCTGTGAACAACTGCCAAAGAGATCGTATTTTTGCCTCGTACGTGGTATAAACATCCCATATGGCACTAGTATTCAGCGGCATCGCCGCCCACACCCCGATCCTGATGCCGAAGATCGGCCGGGAGGAGGGACTAAAGCTGATCGAGAAGACCTCCCAGGCCATGTCGCGCCTGGAGCAGGAGCTGCTGGCCGCCCGGCCGGAGATCATCCTGATCATCTCCCCCCACGGCGAGATGCTGCCCGACGCCGTCACCATCAACATCAGCTCGAAGTACGTCAGCCACTTCGACGAGTTCGGCGACCTGGTGACCAAGAACGAGTGGAAGCCGGCCACCATGCTGATCGACCGGATCCGCGAGGACTTCAAGCACCAGCACCTGCCGCTCACCCTGGCGAGCGACGAGCAGCTGGACTACGGCACCTCGGTCCCCCTCCATCACCTGACCAAGAACCTAAAAGAGATCCGCGTCGTCCCGTTCCGTCCGGCCACCACCCTGACCATGAAGCAGCACTTCGAGATCGGCGAGGCGCTCAAGACGGAGATCCTCGACTCGACCTCCCGGATCGCGGTCATCGCCTCGGCTGACCTGTCGCATCGGGTCGGCGAGAACTCCCCGTCCGGCCTGTCGACCAAGGGCGTGGCCTTCGACGACCGCATCCAGGAGCTGCTCAAGGAACGGAACCCGATCGGCCTGCTCGACATCGACGACGACTGGACCGCCGAGGCCCAGGCCTGCGGTGCCGGTCCGCTGGCCCTGCTCTTCGGCCTGATCGACCGGATGAGCATCGATCCGGAAATAATCTCCTACGAGAAGCCGTTGGGCGTCGGCTACCTGATCGCCGCCATCCGGGTCTCCTAGGCCAAGCGACCGCCCATGTACGCCCAGGTGATCCCGTCCGTCCGGCTGCCGAAAAACCTCGGATCATACGACTACGCGGTACCGGAAAGGTACCGCGGTTTGGTTCGCCGCGGCTCTTGGGTGATCGTCCCCTGGCGCGGCCGGCCGACCGGCGGACTGGTGGTCGGGACGTCGGAGACCCCGTCGGTCGACGCCAAGCGCGTCGTCGAGCTGCTGGGATTCGGCGACCTGCACCCGCTGGCCGACGACCTGCTGGCCCTGCCGGACCTGATGGCCGAACGCTATCTGACGTCCCCGGCCACCGCCCTCCAGGCCTTCCTGCCCCGGACCCCCAAAACGAAGGTGATCACCGAGCCGGCCGACCCCGAAACCGACCGTCCGCCGCGGCCGACGGTGCCCCAGCCCGACCGACTGCTGATCCGCTACTCCAGTCCGGAGGAGAAGCTGGCCGAGACGGTCCGGCTGGTCCGCCGGACGGCCTCCGCCGGGATGAGCGCGGTCGTGGTCACGCCGCACAGCTCGGAAGTTCCCTGGCTGGCCGCCGCCCTGTTCTCCGACGACGGGCCGCCAGTCGTCGAGCTGCACGGGGGCCTGTCCGCAGCCAAGCTCCGGTCAACCTGGAGGCGGCTGCTGGCCGAACCCCAGGCTGTAGTGGTCGGCACCCGCCTCGCCGCCCTGGCCCCGGCCAACTCGCCCGGACTGTTCCTGGCCCTGGAGTCGGACAGTCCCGACCTGCGGCAGTACGACCAGAACCCGCGCTACGACGCCCGCGACGTCCTGGCCTGGCGCGCCGACCGGGCGAACGCCGGCCTGGCCTTCCTTTCCCATGCCCCGCGGCTCGAGGAGTACTCCGCCGCCGCCCAAGGCCGCCTGACCAGGATCGCCACCTCGGACCGCAATCCCGAGTCCGTCCTGATCGACGTGGCCGGCAACCCCCGGGGCGAACGGTATCCCCTCTCCCCGACGGCCATGGACCGCCTGGCCGAGTCTTTACGCCAGGGCAAAAAGGTGCTAGTTTACCATAACCGCCTAGGAACGGCCGGAGCGCTGGTCTGCGGCGACTGCCGGCACGTTTTCCGCTGCGGACGCTGCCTGATCGCCCTGGGAGTCCACGGCCGCGAGCTGCGCTGCCTGCGCTGCTCGGCTTCCCTCCCCCAGCCCCTGAACTGCCCCCAGTGCGGCGGCAGCGGGCTGCGACAGGTGGGCCTGGGCACCAAGTCGCTGGGCGAGGCGCTGCAGCGGGAACTCCCCGACTGCCGCGTGATGGCCTACGACTCCGACCTGCCCGCCGACCGGCGCGAGGCCGCCGTCGCCTCGGCCGACGTGCTCATCGCCACCCGGCTGCTGCTCCATGACCTGGCCGAGCTCCCCTCGACCGCCCGCTGGGGCTGCGTGGTGGTCTCGGACCTGGACGGCCTGCTCTCGTTCCCCGGTTTCCGGGTGACCGAGGAGGCCTGGCGCACGGTCCGCACGCTCAAGGACGTCGCCGCCTCGTCGTCGGCCACGCTCTGCCTGCAGACCTGCGACCCGGACAGCCCCAAGATCAAGCGCCTGCTCCAGGACGAGGACGGCTTCGTCGGCCCGGAGCTGGAGGAGCGCCGGACGTTCTCCTACCCGCCGTTCGGCACGCTGCTCACGGTGACGGTCAGGGATCCCGACCGGACCCGAGCCGAGACGCTGGCCACGGAGCTGCGCGACGCGGTCCGGCAGGCGCTCGGCCCGTCCGACGGATCGGTGGCCGGCCCGATGCCGCACCGCCGCCCGTTCCGCGACGGATCCTGGCGCAGCATGATCGTGATCAAGACCGGCGAACGGCTCCCCCCGCCGCTGCAGCGGCTTCTCGGCGGACTGCCGGACAGCCACATCGTCGACCGCAACCCGGAGACCGCCGGCTGACCGGCCCGCGGACTGCCCAGACACTTACCAGACATGATATGCCCACCAGAAAGATAGTGACCGTCGGCGACCCGGTGCTCAGGACCCGGGCGCAGGAAGTCGATCCGGCCGAGCTCCGGACCGAAAGCTTCAGGCAGCTCGTCTCCGACATGGTCGAGACCATGAGGCTGGCCCCGGGAGTCGGACTGGCCGCGCCGCAGGTCGGCATTAGCAAGCGGGTCTTCGTCGCCGACACGCCGGACGGGGCGATCGCCCTCGTCAACCCGCGCTTCACCCGCATGTCCAGGAAGACCGTCGGCTACGAGGAGGGCTGCCTGTCGGTCCCGGGCCAGTACGACACCGTCCGCCGGTCCAGGGAGGTCGACGTCGAGGCCCTGACCGCCTCCGGCGAGCCGATCAGATTCACGGCCAAGGGCTTCTTCGCCCGGGTGATGCAGCACGAGATGGACCACCTGGACGGGATCCTGTTCCTGGACCGCATTGCCGAGCAGCGCCACGAGGGAAAGAAGTAAGGTGATCAACCGAGAAACCTCCATGCCATTCCCGCTCCGATGCTTATCGGAACAGGCTAGGACGGAAATCCACGATCTCTAGACCTCCATGCCATTCCCGTTCCGATGCTTATCGGAGCAGGCTCCGACGGGATACGTCGTTCGCGAATGATGTATCGGGAATCCACGATTTCTAGACATCTATGTCATTCCCGCGAAGGCGGGAATCCACGATCTTCAGGCCGTTACTCGCTATGGCGATGGCGCAGATAAATCAAAAGTAATTCACCAACGTGAACCACCTAACCCGCATCATCTACTTCGGCACCGCCGAATTCGCCGTCCCCGCGCTCCGGGCTCTTTTGGAACGGCCGGAATCATATGAAGTAGCGGCGGTGGTCTCCCAACCCGACCGCCCGGCCGGACGGCGCGGTGAGCTGAAGCCATCGCCGGTCGCCGCCCTGGCCCGTTCGGCCGACCTGAAGCTGCTCCAGCCGGAGAAGCTCGACCAGGCGGCGATCGACGTCTTGCGTGACCTGTCGGCCGACCTCTTTATCGTCGCCGCCTACGGCCAGATCCTGCCCCAGACGGTGCTCGACCTCCCCCCGCACGGCACGCTCAACCTGCACGGATCGCTCCTGCCCAAGTACCGCGGCGCCTCGCCGATCCAGACGGCCATCCGTGACGGCGAGCCGGAAACCGGCGTGACGCTCATGCTGATGGACCGCAAGATGGACCACGGCCCACTTCTGGCTTCGGCGATCGAGACCATCCGACCGGACGACGACTACCTGGGACTGTCGGAACGACTGGCGGACGATGCGGCCGATTTGCTTATACAAAACCTCCCCGGCTACCTGGCCGGCGAACTGAAGCCGAACGAGCAGGACCATGAGGCCGCTACTTTCACCAAAATACTGAAGAAGGAGGATGGCCGGATCGACTGGACTGCGGATTCCGCCGTCGAGGTCGAACGCCGGGTGCGAGCCTACCGTCCCTGGCCGGGCACGTTCTTCGACTGGACTGACAGAAAAGGACAGACACTAACGGTCAAGCTGCTGCGGGCCGAGCTAGCGAACGCTGAAGATTCTTCAGGAAAGATCGGCGAGCTACGGACCGGCAGCCGGGGCTCCCCCCTAGTTACTTGTGCCGACGGCCGGACTCTACGCCTGCTCGAGGTCCAGCCGGCCGGCAAAAAACCGCTTGCTGGCCCGGACTTCTCCCGCGGGTTTCTAAAGAGCTGATATGTCATTCCCGCGAAGGCGGGAATCCACGATCCTGATCACGACCAGATAAACCACCAAAACAAAAAACCTCGCCCGACACGGTGAGGTTTTTTATTTAAATCTCAAACTCTCTATCAATCCCCTCTAAGTGTTGTTCTAATTCATCCAATCCAGCGATGAGAGCATCAATAAAGATCTCGATTTCGTAATTCTCGAAATTACCATTAATCTTAAAAGCCTTAATCTTTTTAAAGATAAAATCTAATTTACCAATCACTTCTCTTGTGCCTGGAATACTAGCAGTTTCGGAAAGTTTACCGTAACGATCTTCCAACTCACTTTTTATACGCTCATACAACTCACAATGATAGTCAAAGGTCGGCCATGCCAAATGATTGTCCCACTGGATACCGTACATGCGACGCCTTTCATACAAAGTGGGTTTGTCAAAAAAACCAGCTAATTTATTTTCTTTAAACTTTATTTTATGTTCTAGTTCTCTTTTTCGAATCTCTTCTGCGATCTTTTCTAATTCTATCTTTAGACACATGTCCTGCTCGCAAATAATGTCAGTGAACATTATTTGTTTCCTCCCTGTTTCAGAGTGGCCCCACAAAAGATACTCGAACCCATCTTTGCTCAAAGTCGAACGATCAATGGTGCAATAGGTTATTTCATCATTCTCAAATAAAGATTTTTTTCCTTTGTTTTTAGTTTTAGTGGGATGTCCAATTGTTTCGTTTCTAATTTGTCTAATTTTAGACAAACCGGGGTATTCTTCTTTCCATTTAATTTCTTCTTCCTCTCCAAACAAAGATTGTTTCAAAAAGTTCACAGCATCTTGTTGGATAAAAAGAGCCTGCAAAAGACCGTAAGTTTGCAAATATGGATTCTCAAAAAAAGAATTATTTCGGTCCTCTTGGAATGTTTCGATGGCAAAGCAAGTATCTGCAATTGTATCTAAGGCCACACAAAATTGATCCCAATCTCCTTTCTGTTTTATTAAAAACACTTCATTCTTTGTCACCACGGACTCATTAAAAAGATCTCTTATTTGACGATTAGTTTCCGCAATTTTCATTTTCTCTCCAACCATATCTAATAATCATTCTTTCCGCTTCATCGACACTCCCCACGCCGCCAGGACCATCAGCAGGCCGAGGCCCAGCGGGTGGTTCAGGTAGGGACTGAAGACGTGTGTGGCGAGCAAGGCGGCCAAGCCGGACAGGACACCAATGACAACCAGCCGCTCCCGTCCACCGAATCGCCGTAGAGCCAGCAGGAACGGCCGCACAATCGCCGCGATCAGCCAGGCATAGACGGCCAGCCCCAACAGCCCCAGCTTGATCCAGAGGTCATGGTAGCCCCACTCGAAGGCGTAGGTGGTGTAACGTCCGGTCGGATTGTCCACGAGCAGCCGCGGGTCGCTGGTGGTGTAGGTCACCTCGGTCCCCAAGCCGGAACCAAGCAGCGGATGCCGCAGGCCGGCCCGCCACAGTTCGGGCAGCAAGGACCAGCGGCTGTTGGCGGCCGCCTCCCCGGAGATGGAGAACGCCCGACCGCTCAGGAGCGAAGCGAACGACATGTCACCGGTGCCGGACGGATAGGGCACCGTATATACCGCGGCCATGATCAGTACGGCCAGCAAAACGGCCAAGGGCGGCACGGCCAGCAACCGTTTCCACAGACCTCGCCCCGCCCCGGTCCGCACCAACAGGACGACCAGCACGATCACCCCAATCAAACCTCCGAACCAAAAGCTGCGCGACAGCCCGAGCAGCAGACCGACTCCACCCCAGACCAGCAGACCAAACGGAAACCAAAACGTCCGCCCTTTCAGCAGACGCGGGGCAGCTGCCGTCAGTAACCACAATCCGCCTACAGCAACCAGCACGAACAAATGCGACTGAAAGAAAACTCGGTGGAAGTCAGCCGTGACTAAAGTCACCTCCCCGACTCGAGTGTCGCGCACCCACAGGTACATGTTGGAGGCGACATCGTAGAGCCGGTGCGAAAAGAAATACAGCACGGCCAGAGACTTGAGCACGGAAACCGAAACGGCCGCCGCCAGGAGCGTCCAAAGTGGGCCCAACTTACCTCGCAGATCCCGCCAGCCTTCCAGCACGGCCGGAAAAAGCGCCAAAAAGGCGTAGCCATTGGCGTCGAAGAAGACGTTACCGAAACCGTTTCCCGCCAGCAGCCCACGCAGCGACGCTAAAGCCAGCACAGCCAAGAGCGCCAAATACGGCCAGAGGAGGCGTCCCCACCGCAGGTCGTTAAACCACTCCAGCGAAGGAACCTGTCGTCCTTCCCTAATCCGTCGCCCTAACCAAATCAGTGTCCGTGCTGCCCAGACCCCAAAGACGACCAGAAACAAACCCATGCGCAGCGACAGCACCGCTCCCTGCACGTTGGCCGGACCGACAGCGAACCCGTAGCCGCCCTGCGACCCCATGACCAGCTCGACTAGTATGGCCAGCAGTCCGTAGCCCGGCCGTCGCCAAGTCAACAGTACGACCGCCAACATTAGTCCGGCAAAAATGACCTGATTGACCGCCGGCAGGTTGTAGCCGATCCAGGACAGCAGCTCCAGGGAAAGCAGACCAACCACAGCAAAAGCGAACGTCCAGCCCGGCGCGCGTAGGCGAGACAGCGACGACCGCCAGCCGACCACGCCCTGCAGCGCCCAGGCCAGCAGCATCGAGACCGGATGCAGCAGCGCCAGCACCAGCCAGTCCAGCCGCCCGCCGTGCTTGCGCAGATAAGTTCGCGCACTGGCGTTCCAGAAACGCTGCTTGGTCAAGCCGAACTGCTGGGCGAAGCTCTCTCCCCCGTGATGGATCACCTCCACCTCCGGCGTATAGCCCACCCGCCAGCCGGCCTGCTGCACCCGCCGGCAGTAGTCCACCTCCTCGAACCAGATGAAGTAGTCCTCGTCGAGCGGCCCGATCTTGTCCAGCACCTCCCGCCGGATCAGGAAGACCGCCCCCATGACCTGGTCCACGTCCGCCGCCTTGGCGTAGTCGAAGCCGTCGCACATGTACTGCCGCATCGGCCCGAAGCGCGGCAGCAGCCGGTGCAGCTTGAGCGCGACCAGCACCTGGTTCGACAGCCGCGGAAAGCCGCGCACCGACTCCTGGTGCGTGCCGTCGGCGTTCAGCAGGTGCGGCCCGAGCACACCCAGCCCCTCATCGCCCCGCATGATCTCGACCAGCCTAGAGAGCGCGTTGTCCTTCAGCTCGGTGTCCGGATTCAGGAGCAGCACGAACTTGCCCTTGGCGACCGCGATGCCGGGATTGTTGCCGGCGGCGAAACCCACGTTGCCGGGGTTCTCGATCAGCCGCACCTGCGGGAACTCCTGACGGACCATCTCCACGCTGCCGTCGCCCGAGTCGTTGTCGGTCACGATCACCTCGAACTCCAGCCCGGACGTGTGCTCGAAGACCGACCGCAGGCACTTGCGCAGCAGGTCCTTCACCTTCCAGTTGAGAATGACGATGCTCAGGTCCATATCACTTCAGTCCGTGTTTCTTCTTGATGATTCTTTCGGCCGCCTGGAACTTCTCGACCGGCCCGAGACGCAGGCCGAACCGCCGCCAGGGCAGCCGGTAGACGATTCCCGGCAGCCAGGTGCTGATCCCGCCCTTGTGGGGAATCGCCCTGAAAAGATATTCCGGTATCCAGACGCCGCGATGCCCCCGCTCCAGCATGGTCAGCCACAGGTCCCAGTCCTGCAGCCGCCGGACCGACTCGTCGAAGCCGGGAAAGTGCTCCCGCCGGATGAGCGACGTGGTATGGATGTAGTTGAGCTGCCGCAGGCGGTCGGCGTCGAACGGCCAAAAGCGAAACTTCTTCCAGCCGTAGCGGAACGAGCAGTAGGCGTAGGAGGCTTCGGGATTGTCTGCGAGCGTCTTTGCCATCCGTTCCAGGCAATCGGGCCGCATGACGATGTCGGCGTCGCAGAACAGCACCAGCCGTCCGCGGGAGCGTTCGAAGCCGCGGTTCCGGGCGGCGTTTCCGCCGCGGTTCTCCTGGCTGACGTAGTCGATCCGTTCCATGTACGGACCGAGTATCTCCTCCGTGCCGTCGGTCGAGCCGTCATTCACCACTATCACCTCAAAGTCCTGCCGGGTCTGGGCGAAGATGCTTTGAAGGCAAGCCGGCAATTCTCGCGCGTGCTGGTAGGCCGGAATGATGACGCTGATGGTCGGCTTCGGAGAGGAATTTTGTCTGTCTTCAGTCATGCGAAAATGCCGCTAGGCTTTCGGGCCGGTCGCCCTGATCAGAATCTCCTCCAACTGACGAACCTGCCGGTCCTGTCCGTAGTCGGTTTCGACTCGCCGACGTCCACTCTCACCGAGTCGCTGCCGCAGTTCTTTGTCTTGCACCAGCTGCCGCAGCGCTGCCGCCAGGCTCGTCGGATCGCCCTCGTCGGCCAGCAGTCCGGTCTCATCTTCTAATACTGCTTCCGGCACCCCGCCGGTCCGCGTGCCGACCGTCGACTTGCCGAACAGCCCGGCCTCGACGTAGACGATGCCGAAACCCTCCTGGTCGCCGCCACTGGCGTGCGGAGTCAGGACGAAAACGTCACAGGCGGACAGGGCCGCATGCAGATCCGCTTCGGACAGACGACCCAGAAATGCAACGCTTGATTCCAAATTGAGTTCCTCGGCCAACTTCTCGAGCCGTTCCCGATCCGGACCATCACCGGCTATGAGCAGTTGAACCGACAATCCTTCGTCGACCAATATTCGCAAAACTTTCAGCTCGTCGTCGATCCCCTTCCGCCGCACCAGCCGACAGATCGTCAGCAGAACCAGATCCGATCCGGTCAGGCCGTGCCGGCGAAGAAAATTCTCTGCCGTCGCCGCCGGAATCCGCTCCGGCGCGTCGAGAGGCATCGAGGGCGGCGGCAGGACCACTTCGGCCCGCACCCGCCCTTCGGTCAACTTATCTACCAGGCCGGCCGTGTAGCGACTGTTGGCGATGACCGCCGCAGCATCACCAAGAACGCGCCGTGCCGCCCGCCGGTCCCGTCCCCCGTTCCCGTTCAGCACCAGGGCCACGTCCATGCCGTGCACGATGACCGCGTAGGGCACGCCGGTCAGACGACCGACCAGCCGGGCCGCCTTGCCCATGTTCATCAGGTGGCTGACCAGGATCAGGTCCGGCCGCTGCCGCCGCACCGACCGCCAGAGCCAAAAAAGGGTCGGCAGCCAACGCGGCCGCAGCCAACCCACTTCCAGCCGACGCCGTTCCACCTGCACCGAACCGAAAGCCGAACCGTCCGTCCCGTCGACAGTCGGCGCCAAGACACGCACCTCGCCTGTCCGGTAGCGGGTCGCGTAGTGGGCCAGATAGGTCGCCACCCCGCCGACGGCCGGCGGGAAGTCCACGGTCAGCAGCAGCAGGTTGCACCGGTCGGCACTCATGACATCAGGTCGCTTACGCCCTTGCCGCGCCGCAGGAAGATGCTGGCCAGGATCTTCAGCTCGCTCAGGGTCACGGCACCGAACAGCAGAGCCGGAGCGACATAGGCCGCCACCCCGACCGGCACCAGCAGCAGCACGCTGACCTTCCCCCGCAGGGCCACCAGGACCAGCGACATGATGATCGCCGCGACCAGGGCCTTGCCGGCCTTGGCCCCGAAACGCCGCCAGTCCAGGCGCACCACGTCCCAGGAGAAGACTAGCGCCGACGACCACAACACCAGGTTGCCGGCGAGCGCCGCCACCGCGGCCCCGACCGGACCGTAGCGCGGGATCAGGATGACGTTCAGGACGATGTTGACGACCATGGTCAGGCCCATGGCCAAGGTGTTCCGGGCCTGACGGTCACAGGCGTTCAGCAGCGACCCGGCCGGCCAATAAAGGAAAGCGAAGACCAGCGAGGCCATCAGCACCTGCAGCGGCACGATCGCCCCGTTGAAGTCCGGCCCATAGAGCAGGCCGATGAACTGCGGGGCCAGCGAGCCGATCCCGGCGGCCAGCGGGAGCACGACGAGCGACAGGTAGGACAAAGACAGGGTGTAGATCCGGGACAGGCCGCTCCGGTCGCCGGCGTACTGCTCGCTCATGGCCGGATAGACCGCGGCGGCGAAGGCCATCGGCAGGAACTGGAAGGCGAAGGCGATCTTGTAGGCCACGCCGTAGACGCCCACGGCCGACTCGGAGATCAGCTTCGAGAGCATGACCGAGTCGATGTAGGAATAGACCCGCGAAAAAATGCCGGCCAGGGCGAACGGCACGGTGATCCGCCAGAAGAAACGGACGACTGGTGGTTCCAGTCGGAAGTTCAGGGCCGACAGGCCGAATCGACGCCGCAGCACGATCGCCGACCAGAGCACGTTGGCCAGGCTGCCGCACAGCAGGGCCACGACCAGAAAGTGCAGCGGCAGGCCTAAGGCGATGAAGGTCAGCCCGGCCCCGATCGACACCACCTGCCCGCCGACCACGCCGATCGCCTCGTAGCGCAGGTTCTGGAACCCGCGCATGGCGGCGTACAGGACCAGGTGAATCGAGTCGAGCACCATGACCGCGCTGGCGATGGCGATCATCAGCTGGGTCTGGGGGTGGTAGTTCAGGATCCGGGACGTGACCGAGACGGCGACGACCGTCAGCACGGCCAGCACGACCTTCATGCCCAAAACGTTCGACAGCAGCGACCCGGCCCGCGACCGGTCCTTGGCCACCTCGCGCACCAGCACGTTGGCCAGCCCCAGGTCGACGAAGATCGAGAACATGGTAGTCAGCGAGACGGCCAGGAAATACTTCCCGGCCCCGTCCACCCCGACCGCCCGGGCGACGATGGTGAAATAGACGAAGGACAGCACCTTCTGCCCGACGAAAGCGGCCACCAGATAGGCCGTATTTTTGACTACTTTTTCTCCCGAGAGCCTGTCCGGAATCTCCTTCCTGGGATTTTTCGGGTCTTGTTTCGAGCGAAGGGCCGGAAGGTCGACGTGGCGCAGCGGTGTCTGCGGAGAGGAGACCTGACGGTTCTGTAGCCGAAAAAAGACCGAAAAAAACCGGAAAAGGAGGTTTCGGATAGGCTCAAGCATATGAGGGAATCTTACCGGCCGGAACCCCAGACTTCAAGGAAACACCGAACTAAAACTTCCATCCCCAAAAAGTGCTCCGAAAGCTCACCTCCAAGTCTGACGGGGCCCCGAACGGGATGCAGTGTATCCGGCTGGACTGAGGGAAGTTCGCGAGGCGCACTGAATCGGTGCGACGACCGAATCCCCGAAGGAAGCCGGATGCAATGCGCCCGTTCTGGGACCCGCATGAAACCAAAAGCCGGCCCCGTGGGAGGCCGGCTCGGATTTCTTGAAAATGGTCCTAACGCTTCGACCACTGCGGGGCGCGTCGGGCCTTCTTGAGGCCGTACTTCTTGCGCTCCTTCTCGCGCGGGTCGCGGGTCAGGAAACCCTCGACCTTGAGGCTGGAACGGAAGTCCGGATTCAGCACCAGCAGGGCCCGGGCAATGCCCATCCGGGCTGCCTCGGCCTGGCCGCGCATGCCGCCGCCCTCGATCCTGATCTCGATCTTGGACGAACCGTCCAGACCAACCGTCCTGAGCGGCGACAGAATCGCCTCCTGCAGGTCGAACACCGGGAAGTAGGCCTTGAAGTCGCGTCCGTTGACCGTGACCTCTAGCTTCTTGCCGTCGGTCCAGAGCTTGGTCTGGGCTACCGCCCGCTTGCGTCGGCCGATCGCGAAGTAATAGCCGTCCGGCCGCTTGGCCTTGGCCTCGCGACGGACCGCCGAACGGTCGGACGACCGGCTGGCCACCGTCCTTCTGGGCGCCTCGGCGGACTCGGCCGGCTTGGCGGCCGCAGTGCGCCTGACGGCCGGCTTCCTGGCAGCCGGCTTCTTTTCCTTGTTTTCCTTCTGCTCCGGCATAGGGTTAGTCATTGTGAACCTTGAGTCTCTTCATTCGACCGTTCTGCAGCCGGTTCTTGGGCAGCATGTTCTTGACCGCCCGGCGGATGGCGTCGGCCGGATCCTTGGCCATGACGTCCTTGAGCTGGCGTTCCTTCATTCCGCCCGGATATCCGGAGTAGTGGTAGTACTTCTTCTGCTCGAGCTTGTTTCCCAGAACCTTAACCAGGGCCGCGTTGCGGATCTCGACGATGTCGCCGACGTCCTTCTGCGGCTCGTACTGCGGCTTGTGCTTGCCCATAAGCAGCGTAGCCGTCTCGCTCGCCACCCGTCCGATGCTTCGTCCGGCGGCGTCGATCTTGACCGTTTCCCTTTTGATAGAGGTTGCCATAATGCTAGACCAGTTCAATCTGAACCATCTCCGCACCGTCGCCCTGCCGAAACCCGACGCCGGTGATCCTGGTGTAGCCGCCGTTTCGGTCCACGTAGCGCGGACCGAGCTCCTCCACGACCTTCTTGACCGCGTTGTCGCCGTAGACGACCCGGTTGATCCGGCGCCGTGCGGCCAAATCACCCTTCCGGCCGTCAGTGATCAGCTTCTCCACCATCGACTGAACCGCCTTGGCCTTGGCCTTGGTGGTCTGGACCCTCTCGTAGAGGATGACGCTGGTGGCCAAGCTGCGCAGCAGCGCCTCACGCGGCCCCTTCTTCCTGTCTAGAGTTTTTCCTACCTTGCGGTGGCGCATACTATTCAGTCCCTACTCCCCTATTCGGAGGATTTCTTCTTGCCCTTCTTGGATTTCTTCTCCTCGACCTCTTCCTCCTCCGTCTCGGACCCGACCGGTTCGCCGTCGTCGGCCGCGGCCGGCTCGTCGCTGTCGCCATTCTCCTCCGGGGCGGAACCGTGGTTGGACAGCAGGGAGAAGTAGTCGAGCAGGATGCAGACCGACTGGTCGATCGCCTCCTTCGGGGTGATGGTGCCGTCGGTCTCGATGTTCATCGTCAGCCGGTCGTAGTTGGTGACGTCACCGACACGGGCGTTCTCCACCTGGTAGCCGACCTCACGGACCGGAGAGAAGACGGCGTCGACCGCGATCGTCCCCAGTTCCGGCGTCTCGTCGCTGCGTTCCTCGACCGTGACGTAGCCGCGTCCGCGCTCGACGATGATCTCCATCTCGAAACTGGACTTCTTGTCGGTCAGCGTGGCGATGTGCAGCTCCGGGTTGGCGATCTCCACGTCCGAGTTGGCCTCGATGTCGGCGGCCGTCACTTCCTTCTCGCCCTTGGCGGACAGGTGCAGGCGGACCGGGGCGTCGGAGAAGACGCGCAGGCGCAGCTCCTTGAGGTTGAGGACTATCTCCAGGATGTCCTCCTTCACGCCGTCGATGCCCGAAAACTCGTGCTGCGCGCCGATGATCTTGACCGCCGTCACGGCCGCACCCGGCAGGGAGGACAGCAGTACCCGACGCAGGGTATTGCCGAGCGTCGTGCCGTAGCCGTGGTAGCACGGCTCGACCACCAGGGTGGCGGTGTTCTCGTCCTCACCCGGGCTTAGCTCGATCTTGGATGGTAGCAATATTTCTTCCATATTGATGCTCCTCCTATTTTAGCCCCGCCTAGCGCGAGTAGAACTCGACGATCAGCTGGGGATTGAAATTTTGCTTGAGGTCCTCGTCCTTCGGCGCGTGCAGGACCTTGCCCGACACCTCCTTGGCGTCAAGGTGCAGCCAGCCTGGGGTAAGGTGCTGCTCCAGCCGGGAGGTCAGGTCGTTCTGCATGGACGGGCGGGCCTTGGTCCGGGCGGACAGGGTGATGATGTCGCCCTCCTTGACCTGATACGACGGGATCGAAACGGTCCGGCCGTTGACCAGGACGTGGCCATGGTTGACGGTCTGCCTGGCGATGGCCCTCGAACGGGCGAAGCCGAGGCGGAAGACGACGTTGTCGAGCCGCATCTCGAGCAGCTGGACCATGGTGTCGGTCGTGTTGCCGGTCTTGCCCTTGGCCGTGTCGAAGTAGCGCCGGAACTGACGCTCCAACAGTCCGTAGGTGCTCTTGGCCTTCTGCTTCTCGCGCAGCTGAATGCCGTACGGGGTCGGCCGGACGCGGTTAACCGGACCGTGCACGCCCGGACGGTATGCCCGCTTGACCATCGGACACTTGGCCGTCAGGCACTTGTCCCCCTTCAGGTGCAGCTTCTCGCCCTCGCGGCGGCACTGCTTGCATTTTGGTTCAAGATTCCTTCCCATAGGTCATCAGATACGCCGCGGCTTGGGAGCCCGGCAGCCGTTATGCGGAATCGGTGTCACGTCCTTGATCGCGCTGACGATCAGCCCGTTGGCGTGCAGCGCGCGGATGGCGCCCTCGCGTCCGGAGCCGATGCCCCGAACGAAGACCATCACTTCCTTGAGTCCGGTCTCGTGCACCTTGTCGCAGACGTCCTTGACGATGACGCTGGCGGCGTACGGGGTGGACTTCTTCGGTCCGCGGAACCCGCAGACGCCGGCCGAGGACCAGCCCAGCACGTTGCCGTGCTGGTCGGTCAGGGTGACGATGGTGTTGTTGTAGGTGGCCTGAATGTAGGCCCGACCGAAGGACACGCTCTTGATCGTCTTCTTCTTTCCGCCACGTCCGCGCACGTTGCGGACCGGCTTCTTTCCGCCCTGGGTCGAGGAAGCCTTCTGGTCGCCGGCGACGGCCGGTTCCTGGGGCTCCTGGACGGCGGTATTGTTGGCCATTTCTTCTGCCATACAGAGTTCAGTTCGTCGACGGTTACTTCTTATCGACCTTGGTGCGTCCGGAAGCCATGGTCCGGCGGACGTTGCCGCGCACCGTACGGCAGTTGGTCTTGGTCCGCTGGCCGCGGGCCGGCAGCGACTTGATGTGCCGCAGTCCGCGGTAGCAGCCGATCTCCTTGAGGCGCTTGATGCTGGCCGCGACCTCCCGGCGCAGCTCGCCCTCGACTCGGTACTGCTTCTCGATCACCTCGCGCAGCTTGTTCACCTCGGCGTCAGGCAGGTCGTTCATCCTGATGTCCGGGCTGATCTTGAGCTTGGACAGGATCTCGTTGGAGCGACTCCGCCCGATGCCCTTGATGTAGGTCAGGGCGATCTCGATGCGCTTGTTGGGTAGTGTTATGCCGGCGATACGGGCCATAGTCTTTCGGTAGATGATTCCAAAATGAATTTCGCGCCGCCCTTAGCCCTGGCGCTGCTTGTGCCGTGCGGTCTGGCAGATCACGTATAGGCGGTTCTTGCGCCTGATGACCTTGCAGTTGCGGCAGATTTTCTTTACGGAAGCTCTGACTTTCATGTTCCTGGCGACTCAACTCGTCTCCGGATCCCGGTGGGCGGTTTCTGTTTCTTATAAATAAATAGACCTCCTGTTTCCAGAGGCTTTAAACGGAAAGGCACCCAGTGCTTCTCCACCTAGCTTCGGAAACGGGGATTTTACGATCTTCAGGACACGAACGACCGATCCGACACCAGATTCTGACTGCAGCCTGACGGCACAGACGAAAACTAGTAGCGGTAGGTAATCCTGCCCTTTGAGAGATCGTACGGGGTCATCTCCACCTTCACCTCGTCACCCGGGAGCAGTCTGATGCGGAACATCCGCATCTTGCCCGACAGATGAGCAAGGATGGTCTGGCCGTTGTCTAGCCGGACCTTGAAGGTTCCCGCCGGAAGGCTTTCCTCGACGACACCGTTGAACTCGATGAACCCCTTGGAGACGTTCTGGTCATCCCCGCTGGCGCCATCCCCCGTTCGCTTCTTCTTTTTAGCTTTCCTGAACCTTGCAGCCATAGTGGCTGAAGAATAGCGAAATTAAGGGAAAAACGCAATCGGGTGAAGGACCTTCTTCTCCTAGGTTCACCGAAGCACCACTATTTTAGCAGCATTCTCGGAGCTGTCAAGCGCCGAAACCACGACCGGCCGCGACAGGCGCTGAATTAGGCCTGCCCTAGCCCCGACTGTCCCGGTCTTGGCTGGCCAGGGACGGGTCATACATGACCCGGGCCAGGTTATGCAGCAGGTCCTCCTCCACGATCAGCTGACCGGTGCTGGCGTCCACGACTTCGCGCCACAGCTGATTTTCCCGCCACCAGACACCTTCGGCGTCGGCAAAGAAGCGGTGGTCCCGTTCGACCACGTGATAGCGACGGAATGTTTCGGCGTCGGCAAAAAGCGCCCCGTACAGGAATCGCTCCCCTACCCGTACCCTAAGCCGAAAGGTCAGGTTGGTCCGGTTTACGGCCTGGAGGTCAACGTAGTTGTAGAAGACCGTGGCGCCGGAACCGAACGGCAGCACGCGACCGGAATCGGGAAAGACGTCGTACCCGTGCCGAAACCGCTCAGTCACCTCGAGCGGCGAATGCAGGAACAGCCAGTACAGGAGGTTGCCCATCTGGCACAGTCCGCCGCCCACGCCCTCGATGACCTGGCCCTGCGACAGCAGCATGCCCGGGACGAAACCGCGGCGCGCCGACGGTCGCCCGACCAGCCGCCAAAATGAAAACGTCTCCCCCGGACGGATGACCGTGTTGTCGATCGCCGCCGCGGCCAGCCGGAGATTGGTCACCTTGTTGTGCTGCAGGCGCAGATCGGACACGCCGAGCGTGCGGATCAGCACCGACCGGTGACGGGCGATCCTGAACGTCGTCTCGGGACCGGAACGCGGTCGGGCATAGCGGACGCGGCTGAACGCCTGACGAAGCCTCCGCCGAAGGCGATGACGTTCGACGTTCAGGGCATAGAGCCAGGGATGTGCGGCGCGGCTGATGGGCATACTGGAATCATGGACGGACCGAAATATACGACGACAATCGTATCACATCCAGGGAGCCTGCTATCAAGGCATTCGAATGGGCCCGATCAGGCCACACACCATTCGACAGAACAAGAGAACTGTTTCCGACAAAAAGACAAAGCCGTCGGCCTGACGACCGACGACCTTTTCTTCAAGAACGCGCCCTACCCCAAGACTGCCTTGATCCTCCGCACTCCAGCCGAAGATGATTCCTCCTTCTTTATCCTGAAACCAACCAGCTCCCCGGTGTGCTCGACGTGCGGCCCGCCGCAGATCTCGACCGAGAAGTAGCCGTCTTCCGGCCGGCCGACGAAGTAGACCTTCACCTGGTCGCCCAGGGTGGCGTACTTGTCCTCAAATAGGCCGATCGCGCCGGCCGCCTTGGCCTCGGCCACGGTCATCATCTCGAAGTGCACCGGCAGGTCGGCGGTGATCGCCCCGTTGACGATCCGCTCGACCTCGGCCTTCTGCTCGTCGGTCAGCTTCTCGCCGTGGGTGAAGTCGAACCGCAGCCGGTCCTGGGTGATGTTCGACCCCTTCTGCTCGACGTGCTCCCCCAGCACCTGCCGAAGCGCCCGGTGCAGCAGGTGGGTCGCCGTGTGCAGCCGCACCACTTCCTCGGAATGGTCGGCCAGTCCGCCGGCGAACTTCTGCTGGGCACCGCTGCGGGACAGTTCCTGATGGGCCTTGAATCGCTCCTCGAAGGCCGGCACGTCGACCGGCTTGCCCAACACCTCCTCGGTCAGCTCGCGCGGAAAGCCGAAAGTCTCGTACAGGTAGAAGGCCTCCTCGCCGGGAATCCGTTCGGCCGCCGCGTACTTCTCGCCCAGCTTCTGAGCCTGAACCAGCCCCTTCTCCAGGGCCTCGCCGAACTTCTTCTCCTCGGCGTCGAGTTCGGCCACGACACGCTGCTTGCGAGCGGCCAGGTCCGGATGCATCTCCTTGTAGAAGTCGACGATCGCCGCGCCCAGCCCTCCCAGGAAAGGCGTCTCCAGCCCCAACTGCCGCCCGTAGCGGAAGGCCCGCCGGATCAGCCGCCGGAGCACGTAGCCCTGATCCAAGTTGGAAGGCGTCACGCCGCGCTCGTCGCCCAGGATGAACACCGCCGCCCGCAGGTGATCGGCCACGATGCGCATCTGCCGGTCGGCTTCCTCCTCCTCGCCATAGTGCCGGTCGGTCCGCCACTCGATCTCGCCGATGACCGGCCGGAACAGGTCGGTCTCGAAGACGCTCCCCGCACTCTGCATGATCATGGCCAACCGCTCGAACCCACCGCCGAAGTCGACGTTCTTCTGCTGCAGCGGCTCGAACTCCCCGGCCGCCGACTTGAAGTACTGCATGAAGACGTTATTGCCGATCTCCAGGTAGCGTCCGCAGTCGCAGGACGGACGGCACATATATTCGCCAGACCAACCACCAAGATGTTTCTTCAGATCGCCCTCACCCACCGTATCGTAGTAGATCTCCGAGTCCGGACCACACGGCCCGGTTTGTCCGGCCGGACCCCACCAGTTCTCGTTCCGATCCAAGGCAAAAATGCGCCGCCCGACTTCGGCTTCAATTCCGTGCGCAGCAAAGACCTTCTGCCAGATGGCGATCGCCTCCTCGTCTCGACCGACCGCCTCGTCGCCCTCAAACACGGTCGCATAAAGCCGATCGGCCGGCAGGCCCAACCCCTCTTCCTTGGAAGTAAGGAACTCGAAGGTCCAGCCGATCGCCTCCTCCTTGAAGTAGTCGCCGAGCGACCAGTTCCCGAGCATCTCGAAGAAGGTCAGGTGTCTGGCGTCGCCGATCTCGTCGATGTCCCCGGTCCGGATGCACTTCTGGAGGTTGACCAGACGCTTGCCCGCCGGATGGGTCTCGCCGAGCAGGTACGGCACCAGCGGATGCATGCCGGCCATGGTGAAGAGAGCCGTCGGATCGTTCTCCGGGATAAGCGAAGCCGACTGGATGACCGTATGGCCCCGCCGCCGAAAGAACTCGAGATAGCGCTGTCTGATTTCTGCTGACTTCATGGAAGGAGTATCAGGGACGGACTAAGGACGGCCAACCCGATGCGACTAGAAAAAATCCGAACCAAGCCGTCGCTATGAACATTCGCCGGACATGTCGCCCAGGCAGCGCCAGTTGGCCTCGGTCCCGTTCAGGAAGATCCTGTAGCTGGGGCTGTACTGTCGAACGGTGGCCTCGATCTGTTCCTTGATCCGCGGATCGGCGCAGGTGCCCGGCGAATTCGCCTGGCCGCTGATCCATACTTCGGTCACCCCGCCGTTCTCCTGCACCTTGTCCAGCTTGAAGGTCGACTCCCACAGCGAGTTGAGCATCGTCTCGTAGGTCGAGTCACGGGCTGCCAGAAGCGTGTTGACGGCGTCGGCCACCACGCTGTCGGTGGCGGTCTCGCGCGACAGGCGGACATATCCGATCCGGTCCAGACAGCCGAAGGTCTCGTCGGCCAGACGCTCCACTCCCTGAGCCGGCGGCTCATGCCCCTCGGTCAGCACGACCGCCACCGGCAGCAGGTTGGCCAGCTGGTCCTCGTCACGCCGCACTCGGGCCGCCTCGTCAGCGGACAGCTCCTGGGCCGACTGCAGGGCATTCAGTTCATTTTCGACCTGATCGAGCGGGGTCGGCTGGATCTTGGGGCTGCATCCCCAGCCGGCCAAGAGCAGGACGGACAGGCTGACGGCGACTAAACTTTTGGTGTTCATATGCGAATCAAAAATGGCTTTTTATAGGTATTGGCCCTCAAACCTTAGCCCAAACATTTGACTTCGACAACATTAACGACAAAGGACCCCACCGAAGTGGGATCCTTTTAAAAAGGAGGGGGCAATCGAGCGGTGCGGTCCTACGACCGCCTGCCGCCCGGCTTCAGCCAATACATGACCGCCGCCACGATGAAGGCGACGGAGAGAATGCCTGTCGCCACCCCGAACGCCAAGAAATGGGCACTCTCCACGGAGTGCCGGTTCATGACGAACACGACCGCGGCTGCCGCACAGCAAACCGCTGAACCGAACAGGGCAAGCGGAAAATACTTGCTCTCCAGTCCCTCCCAGATAGGTCTTGTCGGCCGCAAGACCCACACAAAAATGGCCAAGGACAGAAGCAGGGCCGCCAGGGCCCAAGTTGGATTTATTTCCATCTCGACCTCTTTCTGCCCAACCTGTTGCCAGCTGGACCGAGCAGCATAGCAAAAAAAAAGATTTTGTCAATGCTGCACGGCAATCAGTTCTTTGTCCGCGCAATCTTCCCGCCGCCCAGGCATTCCTCGCCGGAGTAGAAGACGACGAACTGACCCGGCGAGACGGCCCGCTGCGGTTCTGGGAACTGCACTTCAATTTGCCCGTCCTCCTGTCCGGCCGTGACCGTGCACTCCTGCAGCGGCTGCCTATGACGAATTCGCGCCCGACAACGCAGCGGCAGCTCCGGCACTTGGCCGGCCACCCAACGCAGGTCATCAGCAATCAGACCGTCGGCATACAGTTCGCTCGGGTCTTCGCCTTGGGCCACGATCAAAGTATTACGACCAACATCCTTCTCCACAACAAAGTAGGCCCGACCGTCGCTCAAACCCAACCCGCGTCGCTGACCGATGGTATACGGACCGATGCCGCCGTGCCGACCGACCACCCGACCGTCGACGGTGACGATCGGCCCGGGCCGTCCGTCCGGCAGCCGCTCCATCAGGAACCGCCGGAAGTCGACGTCGCCGACGAAGCACAGTCCGACGCTGTCCTTCTTCTCGGCCGTCGGCAGCCCGAGCTCCCGGGCCAGCTCTCGCACCTGCGGCTTGGCCAAGCCGCCGACCGGAAACTCGACGTGCGCCAGCTGTCCCTGACTCAGGCGATGCAGGAAGTACGTCTGATCCTTGTTGCCGTCCTCGGCGGCCAGCAGCCTGATTCCCGCAGTCGAGCCACCGTCGAGCCGGGCGTAATGGCCGGTCGCCACGGCATCGGCCCCGCCTTCGAGCGCACGGCGCAGGAACGGGCCGAACTTGACCTTCTCGTTGCACAGCACGTCCGGATTTGGAGTCCGGCCGGAGGCATACTCGTCGATCATGTAGCAGTACACGTCACGCCGGTAGTCGTCCTCGAAGTCCCAGGTCTCCAGTCCGATCCCCAGCCGATCGGCCACGGCCGCCGCATCCTCGCGCTCGTTGCGCCAGCCGCACTCGACCGATCCGTCAGTCGCACCGGTCCAGTTGCGCATGAACACGCCCCGCACGTCATGCCCGGCCCGGACCAAAAGCGCGGCGGCGACGCTCGAGTCGACACCGCCGGACATCCCGACCACGACCTTCTTTTTTACCGCAGATGCTTCGGCCATAGTCAGACAGGCTAGCACGGACGGACGAACGCAACAAGGTGCGACCCGGCCGTCGCTCTCGGGCCGCAAACCAGCCCGCCGACCAAAAACCGCCGTGGACCGGATTCGATCGGCACACGACGGTTTTGAAACCGTATCCATCCCAACGATTCAGAACTTTACGGTCTGCCCGGGATCAAGCGGCTTGGGACCGGCGGACGAATCGTCGCGGTCCGGGTCAGGCTTCTTCAGTTCCGCCGCCGGAGCCTGCCCGGCCGGACGGCCTTTCTGGACGGAACTCGATCCGACATCGGAGGGGCCGCTCGCCTTCATCCTGCCGTCGTCCTCGGGCCGCTTCGTCTCCCGGCTGACGTTCGTGTCGCTGCCCGACGGCTTGAGCGCCGAGAGCGACAGGCCTTCCGGCTCCGACGCTCCAGACTCGTCGGCCTTGGCATTCGATGTGTCTGCGTCGCGTGCCGCCGACGGCCGCGGCTGAACCTTCACCATCGGACGGACGTCGCGCCGAGGTCCCCTCCCTCCGCCGGTCCGGGCAGACCTGTTTCCGCCGGACGGACGGGCTGCAGGACGACTCTCGGAGACGACAGGGGTCACGCTTGCCGACGGCTGGTTCTCGACCGACGTCGGTGCCGGCTTGGGCAGGACCTTGACCGGCAACGGCTTGCCGCGCATGTCCAAGTGATTCTTGCAGAACCACGGCTTGGTCCAGTCCGGCTCGAAGGTCAGGTGCTGCATCTCGCCGCAGACCGAGCAGGGTATCTCGAACTTGGCATCCTTTTTCTTCTTCGACTCCGACACCGGCGGCTCCTTGACCTTTGGCGACGAATCCTGCAGTCGCTTCAGTTCCTCCAGACCGACACCGATCTCCTTGGCCGCGGACAGTATATCGTTCTCGGCGTCGTTCTCCTTGTCCTCGCCCGGCGCCAGTCCGCTCCAGCGCACGACCTTGTCCTCGATCGTGGCTTTGGGACGCGAGTATCTCTCGCGAGAGACACGGATAACCTTTTCGGTGCTGCCGGTGGAGTCGGCGACCGGAGGCAGGGTCGAAGCGGAAAACGGTTCCGAGGCCGCACCGTCGATCATCAGCTTCAGGTAGATGTCGTGCTTCCTGAGATTCACCAGGTCCTCCGGCGTGAAGGTCGGCATGAACTCCTGCTCCATGAAGGTGGCGTCCGCCGCACCGACCCGGAAGGTGATGATCGACCCGACGTTGCCGAAGATCGCCGCCCGGGTCACCTCGTCCATCTGCTCGATGTACTGGTGGGCGACCATCAGGTTCAGCCGGTACTTGCGGGCCTCGGACAGGATGCTGGCGAAGGACTCGTTGGCGAAGTTCTGAAACTCGTCGACGTACAGGTAGAAGTCCTGCCGGTCCTTCTCCGGCGTGTCCACGCGTTCCATGACCGTCATCTGCAGCTTGGTGATGAGCATGCCGCCCAATAGACGCATGTTTTCCTCGCCGACCATGCCCTTGGACAGGTTGACCAGAAGTATCTTGCGCGTATCCATGATGTCCCTGAGGTCGATGGTCGACTTCACCTGGGCGACGACGTTGCGGATAATGCGCGACGACAGGAACTGGCCGACCTTGTTCTGCACCGGAGCGATCGCCTCGGTCCGATACTTGTCCTGCCAGGACATGAACTCCTTGACCCAAAAAGTCTTGACCACCGGATCCTGGATGAGGGAAATGACCCGACGCCGATACTCGTCGTCCACCAAGATGCGTGTAATCCCCAAAAGCGACGAGCCTGGAGCGTCCAGGAGCGCCAGGATGGTGTTCATCAGGATGTACTCCATGCGCGGCGACCAGACGTCCGGCCAGATCTTCTTGAACACGCCCATCAGTCCGGAGGCGATCAGGTGCTTCTGCCGGTCATCCTTTACCTCGAAGATGTTAAAGCCGATCGGATGGTCGACGTCGCTCGGGTTGAAATAAACCACGTCATTGATACGGCTGGCCGGTATGTAGTCGAGCATGGTCTGGGCCGTGTCGCCGTGCGGATCGATGTAGCACAGCCCGTGACCGGCATGAATATCGGACAGCACGAAATTCTCGATCAGCGTGGTCTTTCCCATGCCGGTCTTCCCGATGATGTAGATGTGCTTGCGGCGGTCGTCGGTCCGAATGCCGAACTTCCGTTCCTGATTTCGAAAGTTGGACTTGGCAAACACGGTCACCTCATTCTCGTGGTCGTGGTCGTAGGGCTGTACCGAAAAACCGGTCATAGTTGTCCGAAAGGTTGATACTAGGCGAGCGGCAGGTTGTCCGGCGGGGATCCGGCCGGACCGGAATCCGATTCCGACTCACGTCGGATCGGCTTAAAGAAGCTGTTCTCGTCTTCCCCCACTGTCGGCAGGCCGGCCGGCGGCTCGGCGCGCTTGGCGTCCGTCTTCTTGAGCAGCGGGGTCTTCTGGTCGCGCATCGGGAAGTGGTACAGAGTGGCCAGTTCCTCGGTATTGAGGACAAAAGCGGTCGCACCGGCACCGCTGCTACGGTTGCTGTAATTCCTGACCAGACGTGTCTTTCGATCCGGCTCCGACCAGCGCTGATAGAAATAGTCGCCTTTCGGGGTCACCTTTCCGTAGGGCTTCAGCTCATTCAGGTTGAGCGACGAGAACTGGGCAAAGGAACCCTTGACCGAAGTAAAGTGCTTCTTGGAAAAGATGTTCCGTCGTCCGGCGTAGACGATCCTGATCTTGGTGTCGAAACCGATCTTGGTCAGCTTCATCTGTGCCGCCTCGACCACCCCGCGCTCGCCGGGACTCATGGCCAGCATCTTGAGCGGTTCCTCCTTGCTGGCCGGAGCGGCCGACGGACCGGAAGTGAGCAGACTACCGAACTCCTTGACCACGCCCTTCGGCAGCCATAAGGCCTCGTCGATGACCGATTTTTTCGGCGGTGCCTTTCGGCCGAGCATCTTCTCGATCTCCTTGATTCCCTTGGCCCGCCATCCGCCGTCGTTCGGCTTGACCAGGAACTGTACCCAAAGCTGCTCACCGGTCTTAAGCGAGGCCATAATCTCGAGCAGGGCGGAAATCGGATCCTTGAAGGGATACTCGGCCGAAGTGTGCTCGAACTGCGGATAGGTCCTGAGCGGCAGATGCGAAGGCTTCTTGAGCACCAGCTCGGATCCGAATATGTCCCATTCCTGATCGGGATACCTGGACGGGATAGTGTGGGTGTAGTCGGCCACCTCGACTATCTCCGCGTCCGGATACTGCGCGTAGACGGCCGACTCGACCAGGTCACGGTACTTGGTCCAGGTATGGACCAAAAACTGGACATAGCCGTTGATGGAGACGATCTCGAAACTGAACGTCGGCTGAAACTTTCCAAGCCAGTACTTCTCGAACTTGTCCAGGCCGGAATAGGCGCCGGAAATCGTGCTGAAGATCTGCTCGACCGCCTTGACCGTCTGCTCGTTCTGCCGGGGCACATCGATGGCCAAGAGGCAAGTGGTGATGGTGGCCGCAAACTTGTTCTGACGCCACTGCACCCACAGCAGCCAGCCGCCCCTCAGCAGAACCAACAGCATCGGCAGCCAGCCGCCGTCAATAAAAAGCCGCAGCATCATCTGCGGAAACGACATGCTGCCCAGTTCGAAAAAATAACCGAAATTTACGCTGATGGCCGGCATTGCTGGGTTGAGCAAAAAATTAATGGTACCGACCGAGTGGTACAGGAGCATGATAACACGGACCCCGTGCCTTGAAAAGAAAATTGAGGCCAAGGAAGGACCGACGGACAAAATCGACGGAAAAGAAAAGCACGGACCGGTTTCGGACCGTGCGACGCTCGAGAAAGTGACGGCGAACAGAAATCACATTTTGCCGCAGAATTGTCGATCCAGTTGTATTGACAGAAACGCCGTGACTGCCTAACCTAACTCCTCGTAGGAGGAACGATGAACCCAACTGCTGACCACCGAAACAGGTGGTGGCTCGAGTTCAGGGCCTGGCTCTCATCCTGTACCCTGACCTTCGGACAGAGCGTCATCCTGGAAATTGACGCCGAACAGGGTGACGGTCCGTGCGGCTACCGCACCACGCCAGTCAAGGAGAAAGAAGTCGTCACGACGACCGTTAGGGCCGAAGAGGACGGCTCCGGCCTAAAGAGATCGATGACCTCGTTTCTGCGCTGGACGATGGTCATCCTGTCGATCGCAGCCATACCCCTGATCGTCTTTATCTTCCTGATCCATCGCTGACAACCGAGACCGATCCGGCCGAAAGACGTCTCAAATCAAAAAACCCGCCTCGACTGAGGCGGATTCTTTTTTCTGTCGCGTTCAGTTCCTGGACCGTTTCTGGAACACGACCAGCAGCGGCGAGGCCAGGAAGATCGAGGAGTAGGTTCCGGCAACCAGTCCGATGATCAGCGCCAGGGCGAACCAGCGTAGGCTCTCCCCTCCCCAGACGTAGATGGCGACGAGCGGCAGGAGGGTGGTCAGGGTGGTGTTGATCGAACGGGCCAACGTCTCGTTGACGCTACGCTCGACGATCTCCTCGAACGTGCCATGACCCTTGAGCAGGTTCTCGCGCACCCGATCGAAGACGACGATGGTATCGTGGACCGAGAAGCCCAGCACGGTCAGCATGGCGGCGACGAAGGCCGAATTGATCTCGACCATCATCACCCGACCGAGCACGGCGAATACGCCGAGCGGGATCAGGACGTCGTGGAACAGCGCGGCGATGAGCGTGGTGATGCCGTACTTCCAGGACGCGACCGGCCGCGAGACCTTGCGGAAGGCGTAGGCGACGTAGGAGGCGATGCCCAGCAGGACCAGCGACAGCGACCAGACCGCCTTGTTGCTCATTTCCGAACCGATGGACGGACCGATCGACTCGAAGCGAAGCTCCTCCAGTCCGGGATAGCTCTCCTGCAGGCCGGACACCAGGGCCTGATGGGGCTCCTCGTCCATGCCCGGCAGCCTGATCAGCATCTTGTCTTCGCCCAACGGCTGAACCGACACGTCGGTATAGCCGCTCTCCGCCAGACGTTCGTTCATCTCCTGGACTATCGGCCGCTCGGCGGCGAACCGCAGCTCCATCAGCGCTCCCCCGGTGAAGTCGATGCCCAGGCGGAGCGGAAACATCACCAGTGCGGCGACACTCGCGACCACCAGCAGGCCGGAGAAGATGAACCAGACCTTACGGTACTTGATGATTGGGTAAGTCATAGTCTTGCGGCCCTTAGTTCGATTTCGCGTCGCCAGCCGCCTCGTCGCCCGAACGGCTCCGGTTTAGTCCCGGCAGGTAGAATGCGCTCGACCGGAGCGGCCCCCAGCCGGAAACCAGCCTCAGCAGGGTGCGACTGACGGTAATTGCCGAGAACATCGAGACCAGCACTCCGATGCCCAAAGTGAAGGCAAACCCCTTGATCAGGGACGAGCTGGTGTAGAACAGGATGAAGCACGAGATGAGCGTCGTCAGGTTGGAGTCGCGGATCGACAGCCAGGCCCGACGGAAACCTTCCTCCAGGGCCGACTGCAGTGTCCGGCCGCGATGCAGCTCTTCCTTGAGCCGCTCGAATATCAAGATGTTCGCGTCGACGGCCATACCGACCGACAGGATCAGACCGGCGATGCCGGACAGGGTCAGGGTGACCGGGATCAGCTTGTACAGCGCCAAGTTGACCGAGGTGTAGATGCCCAGGGCGATGACCGCGATCAGGCCGGGCAGTCGGTAGTAGAGCAGCATGAACAGCACCACCACCAGGAATCCGATCAGTCCGGCCTTCAGCGAGAAGTTCAGCGAGTCGTTGCCCAGCGTGGCGCCGACCGACTGCTGCGTCTCGAGATGTATCGGGACCGGCAGCGCACCGGCGTTCAGGCGCTGGGCCAGCAGCTTGGCCTCCTGGATCGAGAAGTTTCCGCTGATAACCGCCTCGCCGCCGGTGATCGCCTCGTTGACGGTCGGTATGCTGATCGCCTCCCCGTCTAGGAAGATGGCCACCGGCTGGCCGACGTTGCGGCTGGTGATGTCGCCGAAGAGCTGCTTGCCCTCGTCGTTGAACTCCAGCGCTACCTGCGGCTCGTTGGTCTGCGGCTGAAACTGCACGGTCGAGCGCTTCAGCTGCTTGCCCGAAAGCTGGGTGTTCTTCCAGTCATCGGCCGGCGGGACGTAGTCTGACTCGAGCCTCTTCCGGAGAAGGATCTGCCGGAGATGATACTCGCGCACGGTCCGCTCGTCGGTCTTGTATATAATATGGAAACCGAAATCGGTCTCGACCGGAGAGGCCGAGATGCTGCCCACGGCCAGCGACTGCACGGCATCCTCGAACGGCTTGACCATGATTCCGTTCTGGAACCAGCCCAGGTCGCCGCCATTGCTGGCGTTGGCCGCATCGGAAGAGTTCTCGGCCGCCAGCTGGGCGAAGTTGTCCGTCGTGACCTGTCCGGTCAGGTCGGTCGCCAGGGCCAGGGCCTCGTCCTTGGTCCGGCTGGAATCGCAGCCCGGCGCGCCCGAATAGCAGATCAGGATATGCGAGGCCTTCATCTCCTTGGCCCCGTCGCGCTGGCCCTCATATCGCACCACATGATAGCCGTCATAGTCCTCGACGACCCGGCCGAGCACCTGCCCTTCGGCGATGCCGTCGGCGGCCACCGCCTTGATCAGCTCGCCGTAGCGGCTGTTGTCCGCTGACCAGCCGATGTCACCGCCGCTGCTCCTGGTGTCCAGCTCATCCGAGTTCTCGGCCGCCAGCTGGGCGAAGTCGGCGCCGGCCAGGGCCTGCGCCAGCAGTCCGTCCGCCTTGGCCTTGGCCTCCGCGTTCTTGCTCTCGAGATCGGCCCGCTCATCGGCCGTCAGGTCGCGCGGCGGCTGGTCGTTCTGCTCCTTGAACTCGAGGATCGGCGTCTCGCCGATCAGCTTGATCGCCTCCGATATGTCCGACACACCGGCCAGGTCCACGATCAGGCGCCACTCCTCGCCCGACTTGTTGGTCTGAACCAGCGGCTCCGACACGCCGAACGAGTTTACGCGCCGCTCGATGACGTCCCGCACGCCGGCGATGGAGCTGTCCTGCTCCGCTGCCGGAATGCTGCTCATGTCGGCGACGTAGACGAGATGTGTCCCTCCCTGCAGGTCCAGGCCGAGGACGAAAGGCAGATCCCAGAACATCGGGATCTTAAGATTGAAGCCTAACCGCTGCTCGGACCAGTCGTTGATTCGGCTGGCGGACGAGTTCCACCAGTTCGGATAGCTCATGGTTCCGGCCAGAAGCAACAGAACGACGATCAGCCCGGTCGCCCGCCGGACCCGGCCCCGCGGAGTGGTCGGAAGGACCAACGACGTCAGAGCCTTACCGATCCCGCCCAGCGCGCCACGAACTCCATTGAGATGATTCATAATGATATGTATGAGGAAACCCCCGGAAAAAACGAGCGCTACGGGAAGTCCCGTACGCTGCGGTTATTCACATCTAGCTGCCAACCATCCTAGTTAAAACCGCATCTTTTGGCAACAGGACGGACATCGCCCGGACAGCCAAAGGACGGGCCGCGAAAGCCCGCCCCAGCCGATTTGCTTCATTGGGTCGGACCGATCAGGCCGGCTGGACGAACGGCGCGAAAGTCCGCTCCGGATGCGGTTCCGCCCGCTGCACCTTGGCCGCCTCGGATTCGGCTGCCGACACCGTCGTGTCATCCTTCTTGAAGCGAACGGTGAACTGCGGCACGTAGCGCGTGTCCTCGTCGACTATCTCCACGGTCTTTCCCTCGACGTACATGTTGAGCGCCAAGTCGGACAGCAGCTCGGTGTCCGCGGCGATCTCGTCCTTCAGGACCTCCATCCGGTCCACCTCCGACGAGCACGACAGCTTGACGGTGCTCTCGATCGACTTCTGGCGCTCCTTGAGCGTCTTCAGCTCCTCGACCACCTGCTGATACTCGGGATTCTGGGCCAGCTCGTCCTTGACGATGCGGTTCAGGTCACGGCGCTCCTTCTTCTTTTCCTTGATGCGACGGTGAACTTCGTTGATGTCCCACATATTGGTCTGGTTACGTAAGGAAGACGCGTTTGATGGTACCAGCTGACGGCCGCCCTGTCATCCCCAACGGAAGCGTCCGAACGGTCACTCGCGGCCGACCCGCTCCAGGTCGCCGTCGATCACGACCGGCCGGAAGGCCTCGATCTCGGTCCGATAGTGGGGCATGTCGGGAATCGGGTTGAGCAAAAAGATCCGCTGGTCCAGCACGTGGGCGAAACCCATCTCGAGGAAAGTGTTGCCGCCGATGTAGTTGCCGATGCCATGCTTGTCGAGATTCATCACCAGTACGGCGTCTCCGCCCTGCATCAGGCGCCAGAACTCGCGGATGGCGTCCTGGTTGTTCTTCTGCTCGATCTTGATCCGTTCCTTCTCCTCGTCGTCCTTCCCGACGAACGGATCGGCTAGGCCGGTCAGGTAGGCGTCGTGTCCGAGCTCGATCAGCCGGTCCCTGGTCTCGATCATCCTTTCCGTGAAGTGCATGCTGCCGATGATTCCGATGCGCATATCTTCAGTGCTTAAGAGCTAGGCTGCCGCTTGGTATTCGTAGGACTTTTGCAGATATTCCTCGGCCGAAAAGGACGCGCTGCCGCCGTCCGGGGTGCGCAGGACGAACTCGGCCACGCCCACGTCACGCATCATCTTGGTGCAGACGGTGCAGTAGAGCCGGATCTCCCCGTCCTGGGAACGCGGCCGACCGTCGGGCAGCAGGCCGACCATGTACATGACCGAGCCGCGCAGCTTGCCAGGATGATGGGCCAATGCATCCATGACTGCCCGCTGCTCGGCGTGCACGCAGCAGGTCTTGTCCGTCACCTTGGGGTCGTAGGACGACTTGCGTCGGTCGCAGCGCCGTTCCCGTTCGTCATTGTCCGGCGGCGAGTTGAAGCCCCGACCGACGATCTCACTGCCGCTCACGAGCACTGCCCCACACCACGCCCGCGTGCAGGTTGCCTGACGGGCTGCCCGCTCCGCTTCTTCAAGCCATCTGTTCGTTTCGTTTTCCATAAGTCAAGACTTGCCTAAGACTATTCGCTCATAGGCCTGTTCCGCCGCCGCCCGACTGATACCAAAACGGCCCAGCTGCTTGATCACCTTCTCCAGCTTGGTGCAGTTACCGCAAAAACGCGAACTGTCTTCCGGCAGCCCGACCGCCACGTAGAGCTGCCGCCAGATCTTGAGCCTGCCCATGAACTTGTCGGTCGACTCGCTGGTCGACGGCCACAGTTCCCCGTCGAGGCCAAATCTCCAGAACAGCCACAGCTGAATGAAATGAAGCACGTCGCCCCATTCCTCCCGCATGCCGACCCGGTTCCAGTGCAGCATCTCGACTAGCCACTCGACAAACTCGGCCCAGATATGTCGGAACCTTATCCGATCGTTCGAGGTCCATTCCAAAATGTATTGGCTGATCTTCATGTCGAAATATGAATTTATATTTCTTTTCCGGCATTAAACCATCTTTCGAACCAATTTTCTACCGTCCCGACCAATAAAAAAGACAAGGCGAAATAATGCGCTTGTCATTACGTCGAGGGCCGGCCAGATGCATCCGGAGCATCACTTTTGTCCCTTTCCGGCCTCCTCTGGCATTAGTTCGTGATAGTGCTCCGGATTCTCCAGCTGGATCAGGGCCATCACTACCGCCTGCCGGTTGTATTCGGTCCGGTCCATCCGACCGTGAGTCAGGATCGCGATGCCGCCGCCGGTCGTACCGATCTTGTCGTGTTTGGTCAGGCCGACCCTCTTCAATGCCTGACTGCCATCCAGCTTGCCACTGACGATCAGCCTAGTCACCTCTGACGGCCACTCGTGACCCGGCGAAAACCCCCAGGCAAAATCCTGACCGTCGAAAATAACGCAGGCACAGACCTCGACAAAACCGGTCGTCGTCCCCGGAGCCTCCATCAGGCCGCCCTCCAGACCAACTCCCAGGTCGCAGCCAACGAGTGCCTGCCGGGCCCGTTCCTTGGCTCCGGCCATGACCGCCGGCAGGCCAACCGGATGCCCGAACTCTTCAACCTTCACCTCACAAGCGACAATTACTGCGTCCGCAAAGAACTTGCTTGCCCCGAACGCCCGGGCAACGGCCGTCGTCTTGGTCTCGTTGTGAGAACCGACACCAACTTTCATATCGACCTCCAGTTACCTTTTTAGCTCAACGATGTCCCTAACTGCAACCCAGGCTGACATCAACCCATATCCGGCCTTGTCGACCTCGAACGGTTCGACCGGCTCGGGACGTTCCAGCCAGATCAGAATGCAGTAACGCTTGTCCTTCACCCAGGACAGAAAATCGGTCCGACCCTCGACCGTTATGCCAATCGCCGGACCGTAAAGATTCACCAGATCCTCGACCTTCTCCGGCGTCAGGTCGGCGAACTGCCTGACCTGCTTGACCCGGGCCCGCACCGTGACCGACTCGCCGGAATTCTTGAGCCAGACCGTGTCATCGACCGCGATCCGATCCCACGGTGCCCGCCGGGTCTGATACCAGCGCGATTCGATCGTCTTCTCGCCCGAAAGAATCTTGGGCAGCAGGCCCAACGACTTTTTCATTATCGCCAGGTGTTGCATGGTGCTGGTGCAGCTCGAAAGAGACTGACAGTCTGCTCGACTTCCTCCGGAATGCCCTGGATGCAGTCGAGCTCTCGAACTTCAGCGGCATCGGCCCAGACGAAACCGGAGAACGATCCTTCCTCCAGCCTCACCTCCCCACCCCGGTAACGTGCGGCGAACTTAATCAGGACAGTCGGCACGCCGTCCGGCCGAACGTAGGCCACGCTGTTAACGTACTTCGGCTCCGGCTCGATCTTAACCCCGGCCTCTTCCCGCACCTCGCGGACCAGCAGCTCCTCGACCGCGTTCTCGTAGTCGAGTACCTCCCCGTTGATGCGGGTCGGTCGCTCCAAGTCGAGCTGGCTCCACTCCAGCTTGCCGCCCGGTACGCAGTACTTGCCCGGATGGACCTTCTCCACCTCGCTGCGCCGGAGCAGCAGGCACCGCCCGTCGGTCTCGCGGTAGACCACGACGTTGGCCACGAAGTAGAACAGCTTGTCCGACTTGGCTTTCTCCAAAGAGATCTTTTCGGCCGGCATAAAGGATAGCTCAAGGAGGGCAATCAGTTACTGACTCAGGAAATCAAACCGAGGAACCTTCCGGCCGTCGACTTCGACTTCCTCGAAAAACATCTCCAGCGGCCGGACCCAGATCTGCCCGTCGCCGTACAGGGCCCGATACACCACCATCTCCTCCAGGGTCTCGCTGTGCCGGGCCACACCAACCACTTCGTACTCGTGGCCTTTGTAGTGACGGTACCTCCCCGACTTCAGAGAACTACTTTTCATGATGCGTTTCTCTAGATCTCGACTGAATCTAAACCATCAAATCTTTAATCCGGCAGCTTTTTGGTATTCCGCCACGCAAGACGATCACCCGAATTTCATCCCCATAAAAACTTATCAACTCCTGGCAGGTCCGGCATGGAGAGATGACGGTCGGAGTGGGAACGTCACGATTCTGAACGGCAACTATCGAATCAAACCCCCGCTCACCGTTCGTTACTGCCGCACCCATGGCTACATGTTCTGCACAGACATCAACTCTTTGAGATTCGAGATGAACGCCGACATAGATCTTTCCAGATTTAGCGCGGACAGCAGCTCCGACATGATGTTTTCCATACAAAAAATTCTTCTTTATGACTGCAGTTGCGGCCTCAACTAATTCATGATCTTCCGTCGTGACCTCGGTACATTCCATGGTTCCTGATTCTCATGGCACTTCTTGCCTCTCTTTCTACTTGGCGGGAATTCCGAACTTCTTTTCCAGTAATAGATATGGATACCCGACGAAGTCTTGTTCTAGGATTTGACAGCCTGTTTTTTCCACGAATTCTCTCATTTCTTCGGCCACCTTCTTGGTGTCTGACACGTTTTCGTCGCCCTTATATTCCACCTCTACATAGTCACCCAACCCCTCGACACAATCCAGCGCAATCTCGTAGTCCTTGAACATGAAAGTCCTTCTTTCCTTGTCGACTACGATGAGCGATTCGAAATCAAGCGCTCTAAGGATATTTTTCAGCCCAACGGGATTATCGAGCCCCACCTCATACTCATCGCAATGATAGGCCCTGCCGTCATCCGCATAATGCCAATTCTTGTAGTCCAATGAACACCTTCCTTCTTCCTCCCTTAATCGAAGCCATTCTTTTACGGGCTCTTCTTTGACGAAATTCCTGTTGGCCGGAGTGAAATATTCGTCTCTTTGGTGCTTTTCGGACTTCAAACTTCCATTCTCTTCCAAAAATCTCAACAATGGCTCGCTATCTTTAGCTCGTATCTTGATTTCGATCTCCCTGTTCGTCATATGGATTTCTCGCGCCTCGAGCCGCTATCACTCCAGCCAAAAAATGCCGACAAATTACGCTCGGACAGCCAAAATCAGGCCTCCTTGCCGTGGCACTTCTTGTACTTGACCGGCGTCCCGTCGGGCTTGGTCGCTCCGCACGGGCAGGGATCGTTGCGGCCGACCTTGTCGCCGGACGTACCGGCTCCGGCCTCGACCGTGCCGTCGGACGACTTCTGTGCTCCGGTCGCCTTCACGTTCCCGCTGTCGAGCAGCGACTTGGCCGGCTGGGCCGCCTGCGGCCGCTGGGCCACCACGTTCATCTTGAACAGCGAATAGACGACCTGCCGCTCGACGGTGGCCATCAGCTCGTTGAACATGCGGAACGACTCCTTCTTGTACTCGACGAGCGGGTCGCGCTGGCCGTAGCCCTGCAGCCCGACGCCGGTCCGCATGCGGTCCATGGCGTCCAGGTGCTCGACCCACAGCATGTCCATGGCCCGCAGGATCATCCCCCGGACGATGTCCGGAAACTTGGCCGGACTGCCCGCGCCGGCCAGGGCCAGGCTGACGCTGGACTCGAGATGGTCGTACTCCTGCCCGGCGATCGACATGAGCGTCTCGATGATGTCGGTCCGCGCCTCCGCGTCTTCCTTCTTGGAGCCGGCCTGCCGGCGGATCTCCAGCACCTTGGCCCGGCTGTCGTCGGACATGGGGAAGATCGTGCTGACCACCTCGTTCACCTCCGTCAGGTCCCAGCTCCCCTCGTCCTCGGCCGAAGTGTGGAACAGGACGACCCGCTCGATCTCGGACTCGACCAGCTCGAGCGCCCGGACGCGCATCCCGGCCGAATCGTCCGGCGGAACGGCCAGAATCTCGTCGCGCTTGCGGTAGAACACCTCCCGATGCCGGTTCAGCACGTCGTCGTACTCCAGCAGGTGCTTGCGGATGTCGAAGTGGTGCCCCTCGACCTTCTTCTGGGCGCTCTCGATCGACCGGCTGACCACCCGGTTCTCGATCGGCATGTCGTCCGGCAGGCCCAGGCGGTCCATCATGGCCCGCATGCTGTCCGAGGCGAAGATGCGCATCAGGTCGTCCTCGAGCGAGATGTAGAAGCGCGTGCTGCCCGGATCGCCCTGACGTCCGGCGCGGCCGCGCAGCTGGTTGTCGATCCGGCGCGACTCGTGCCGCTCGGTGCCGATGACGAACAGCCCGCCCAGTCCGCGGACCCTCTCGGCCGCCGCCGAGTCCGGCGGGTTTCCGCCGAGGATGATGTCCACTCCGCGTCCGGCCATGTTGGTGGCGACGGTCTCGGCGCGCGGCCGACCGGCCTGGGCGATGATCCGGGCCTCGCGCTCGTGGTTCTTGGCGTTCAGCAGCTCGTACGGTATGCCCTCGCGCTCCAGCAGCTCACCCAGCACCTCGTTCTTCTCGATCGAGGCCGTTCCGACCAGGACCGGCTGGCCGGCCTCATGGCGGGTGCGGATCTCCTCGACGACCGCCGCGAACTTGCCGCGCTCGTTCTTGTAGATGCGGTCCGGCAGGTCCTCGCGGCAGGGCGGACGGTTGGTCGGGATGACCGTCACGTCCAGGTCGTAGATCTTGGCGAACTCCTCGGCCTCGGTCGCCGCCGTGCCGGTCATGCCGGCCAGCTTTTCGTACATCCGGAAGTAGTTCTGGAAGGTGACGGTGGCCAAGGTCCGGCTCTCGCGCTGGATGGCGACGCCCTCCTTGGCCTCGATCGCCTGATGCAGCCCCTCGCTGTAGCGGCGGCCGTTCATCAGCCGGCCGGTGAACTCGTCGACGATGATCACCTCGCCGTCCTTGACCACGTAGTCGCGGTCGACCTGGTACATCTTGCCGGCGCGCAGCGCGGCCTCCAGGTGGAAGATGGACCGCACGTCGTTCTCGGCCCACGGGTCGAAGCCCAGCTCGCGCGACACCCGGTTCTGGCCCTCCTCGGTGAAGCTGGCCGCCCGCATCTTCTCGTCTCGGTTGAAGTCGACGTCCTCCTGCAGCGGCTTGACCAGGTTGGCGAAACGGTAGTAGGTGTCGGCCGCCTCCTCGGCCGGAGCGGAGATGATGAGCGGCGTCCGCGCCTCGTCGACCAGGATCGAGTCGACCTCGTCGACGATGGCGTAGTTCAGCGGCCGCTGGACCTTCTGCTCCGGGCGCATGGCCATGTTGTCGCGCAGGTAGTCGAAGCCGAACTCGTTGTTGGTGCCGTAGGTGATGTCCGCCCGGTAGGCCTCGGCCCGTCCGACCGGCCGCATGAAGTCCATCTCGACCAGAAACGATCCGGTCTCGTCCCGCCGGCGGTCCGTCTCCCCGCCCTCGCTCTTCTTGGCCGCCTCGGCCAGCTCGTCGAGACCGACCTCCGGTTCGGCCGTCGTCGCCTTCCAGCCGGAGTCGTAGAGATACGCGGTCTGATGGTTGACGCAGCCGACGGTCAGGCCGAGCGCGTCGTAGACCTGGCCCATCCAGGCCGCGTCACGCCGCGACAGGTAGTCGTTGACCGTGACCACGTGCACGCCCTTGCCCGACAGCGCGTTCAGGTAGACGGCCAGGGTCGCGGTCAGGGTCTTGCCCTCACCGGTGCGCATCTCGGCGATCTGGCCGCGGTGCAGCGCGATGCCGCCCATCAGCTGGACGTCGTAGTGGCGCTGGCCGAGCGTGCGCCGGGCCGCCTCGCGGCACAGGGCGAACGCCTCGGGCAGGATCTCGTCGAGCGAAGTTCCGGCCGCCACCCGACGCCTCAGGTCCACTGACCGGTCGCGAATGGCCTCCGAACCGAGCCCGGAGATCTCCTTCTCGAGCGCGTTCACGTCCTCGACCAGCGGACGCATCTCCACCAGCACTTTCTCGTTCGGATCGCCGAAAATTCGATGAAGCAATGACATGGTAAACCCGTTAGATTGACGGCCTCAATATATACTCGCCGCAGCGAACCGTCCACTGTCCGGCCTCCGGCCCGACCGGATAAAGAAGGCAGCGGTATGATCCGCTGCCTAGCCAGTATGACGGACTTTCCGGCCGTCAGCCGATCTTTTCCTTGTGCTCGATGATCTGCCGCCGGGCCCGGTCGCGCGCCTCGCGGATGGCGACGTACAGGTCCTCGGCTTCGGCCTCGGCGTAGATCGACTTGCCGGGCAGCACGATCCGCACCTCCGCCCGGAAGAACGGACCCTTGTTGTGGTGTCCAGTCGTCTTGCCGACCTCCACCTCGACCTCCACCGACTCGCCGAAGCGCTCCAGCTCCGACTCCAGCTTGGTCAGGCGCTCCTCGACGGACGACCTGATGGCTTCGGTCAGGTCGATGGCCTTGGTCTTTATGTCGATATGCATAACGTGAGTCGTTAGCGTTCGTTAGTTATTGCGAGGCTAAAGGTTGCAGCGGCGGAAGAGCTCCTCCAGAGAGGAGGACGGGATGTACGACGTCCCGCCCGACTGCCGCTCGTTCTTGCGCGGATACATGACCGACTGCGGATCGTCGTCGTGTCCCAGGCCGAGGGCATGCCCCAGCTCGTGGGTCAGCAGCATGACCAGGTCCTCGCGGTCGTCGAACTGATAGACGTTGATCGTCCCCGACCCGTAAACGCCCTGCTCGTCGTTGCTCTCGTCGACGGCGAACGCCTCGTTGAAGCGGCTGACTCCGGTGTTGAACGAGCTGACCCGGTCCTGCTCGCGGCCGGCCAGCCCGTTGAGCCGGTCGGCCAGTCGGTTCTGCTCCTCGACCAGCGCGTCCAGCTCCCCGACGAACTGGTCGAGCCGCTCCTGCTCGCGCCGCAGCTCGTCGTAGGTGTCGCGCGGCGCACCGCCGCGGGCGTTCCAGGCCCGGACCGTCAGCTCGAACAGCCTCAGCCGTTCCTCGTAGTCCGCCTTCAGCCCGGCGATCGTCCACGCCCGCTCGTCGTAGGCCGCCTTGAGCTGCTGATACTCGTTGGTGATTGTTCCCAGCTCCGACTCCAGCCGCTGACGCTCCTCCCTCAGCCGATCGAGTTCCTGCGTCGCGAGCTGCCGGTCGTCGAACACCAGGTTGACCGCCACGGCGCTGCTGTCGGACTGGTCCTCGCGAAACAGTTCCTGCCCGGTCGACTCCTCCCAGCGAGACTCGGCCTCGTGCAGCGCGTCGGCCAGCTCCTGCCGGGAGATTCCGAACCGCTCGTCGAAGTGCCCGACCCGATACTCGACCGGCAGCCCGCAGACGTTGCCGTCGAACCACCACCAGACCGCGCCGACCGCGACCGCCGCCAGGGCCACCCAGCGCCAGCGCGCCGCGACCGACCTGACCAGCGCGAAGCGGCCGGGCGATGCGCTGCGGACGGGCTGCAGTTCAGAATCCGACATACTCGATCTCCTCCAGGAGGTTCACCCGGCCCTGCGTCATGCCGCGCACTCGCGACTTGACGAGTGCGATCAGCTCGATCACCTCTTCCGCCGTGGCCTGTCCGTCGTTCTCGAAGAAGTTGGCGTGCCGCTCGGACACCCTGACGTGCCCGACCGCCGTCCCCTTCATCTGCGCCCGGTCGAGCAGCCAGCCGACCGGCACCGTTCCCGTCTCGGTGACCGGAACGGTCTCGTCCGAACCGAGATCCAGCCAGTGCCGAAGCTCGTCGATCTCCTCCGACGACTCGGGCCGCCAGTTCCTGAAGATGCAGCCGGCCGTCGAACGGTCAATCGGCTGGGACTGCCGCTTGGCGTCCAGGATCTCCTTGAGGCGTTCGTGTCCGGCCGCCGGATCGTCGGCCCGCTTCAGCGACAGCACGGCGGACAGGATGATCCAGCCCGGTTCGGACTTGAAGACGCTCTGACGGTAGCCGAATCCGCAGCCATCGCGGTCCAGCTCGACCGCCTGCCCGTCGCGCAGGCAACGGACTGAACGGATCGAGTCGCCGGTCGACCCGCCGAAGCAGCCGGCGTTGCCCCGAACCGCCCCGCCGAACGTCCCGGGCAGCCCGATCGCCCACTCGAATCCGGTCAGGCCGGCCTCGGTCGTCCTGAGGGCCACCTGAGCGACCGGAATTCCGGCCTCGACCATGACCTGCGAACCCTCTATCTCCAGGCCCCGGTTGGCCATCTTAATGACGAGTCCGCGAAAGCCCTGATCCGAGACCAGCACGTTCGAACCGCCGCCCAATATATAATATGGAAGGTTCAATTCGGCCGCGGCCCGAACCGCCGTCGCCGCCAGCTCGCCCGTCGGAGCGGCAAAAAAGTAGTCGGCCGGACCGCCGATACGGTAAGTGGTGTGACGCGCCAGCGGCTCATCCGGAACGACTTCCGGCGAAATCCGCTGCCGCAGTTGGGTCAGCAGGTCGGTCATGCTCAGCTGGGCTTATCTGTCTTCTGGCTATCCGAGTCCGGTCCGCCGCCGGCCAGCCGCCGGGCCAGCTGGTCCACGTCGCCCGCTCCCAGGACCAGGGTCACGGCCCCCGGCGCGAGGACGGCGTGAATGGCGGCGAAACCCTCGTCGAGCGATGCGGCGTACTTCAGCTGCCGCTCGACGCCGCGCGAGTGGTCATGCTCGATCACCGCCTCCAGCAGGTCACGCGAGCTGATGCCCGCGTCCTCCGCCTCCTCCCGGCCGATGACGTCGTAGATCTCGAGCAGCACCACCGAGTCGGCCCCGTCGAAGGAACGCACGAACCGGTCGAACAGGTTGCGCGTCCGGTTGCGGTGGTGCGGCTGGAAGACCAGCACGATCTTGCGGTCGGGATAGAACTCGCGCGCCGCGGCGATCGTCCCCTCGACCGCGGTCGGATGATGGCCGTAGTCGGATACGACCGGTCCGCCGTACGGCTCCCCCACTATCTCGAACCGCCGCCAGATGCCGGCATACTCCGACAGCGCCTTGCGGACGGACTCGAACGGCGCCCCGAACTCCAGCGCCGTCACCGCCGCCGTCGCCGCGTTCTCGACGTTGAACCGGCCGGGCACGTGCAGCTCGATCTCGCCCAGGTCCTGCTCGCCCTTCATCAGGTGGAAGGTCTGGAGTCCGTCGCCGAGCTTGACCTGTCCGATCAGGTAGTCCACCCCGTCGCCCGAGCCGAAGCGCACCGTCCGTCCGCTCCAGGACAGCGCCCCGGCGCCGTCCGAGTCGTTGGCGTTCAGCACGACCAGCCCGTCCTGGCGCACCTGGTCCAGGAACTGGCCGAAGGAGTCCATGATGTGCTGACGGTCGGTGAAGTAGTCCAGATGGTCCTCCTCGACGTTGGTGACGATCGCCGCCGCCGGACTGAAGTTCAGGAAATGATCCTGGTACTCGCAGGCCTCGACGATCAGCAGGTTGCTGCCGCCCAACCTAAGATTCCCGCCGTCGAACGACGGCACCTTGGTGCCGACGATGACCGTCGGGTCGAAACCGGCCTCGATCATGATCAGTCCGAGCATGGCTGTCGTGGTGCTCTTGCCGTTCGTCCCGGCCACGGCCACGGTCCGCTTGCCGCGGGCGTACTCGCCCAGGAACTCGAAGTAGGACAGGTTGCGCAGCTTGCGCCGCCGGGCCTCGGCCAGCTCCGGATTGTCGTCCGGCACGGCGCTCGTCCTGACCACCAGGTCGACGTCGGCCGGCAGGTTCTCCGCCGCATGCCCGATCGTCACCTTGGCGCCGACCCGCCGCAGCACGTCCACCACGCCGCTCTCGGCGAAGTCCGACCCGCTCACTTCGACCCCGGAAGCCAAAAGAAGGCGGGCCACGGCCGATACGCCGATGCCGCCGATGCCGATGATGTGCGCCTTCTTCACGTCCTTGATCCAGTCCATATCCTCAAGCTGAATTATGCCACGAATCGGCCGAATTGAAACCCGAGCTGGCGGCCCCGCCCGACCGGCCCAGGCAAAAAGAAACGGGCCACCGCAGTTGGTGACCCGTAGAGAAAGACCGACGTTCCGTTCCGTTTCGGTCAGCCGTTCGGGAAGAAGATGCTTCGGACCAGGTGCAACCGACCAAGATCAACCGCGCCGGGCTTTCCGACACATTCCCGCCCGAGCTGCTGCACCTGGTTCATGATTGCCCTTAGAATCGCTGGCCGCTTTTCCTCCGGCACCGGTATGACGGTCAGGGTGGCGTCCATGCCATTGCCGCAGTCCATGGCATCACTCACGACTTCCAATTGGACATTCGGGAAAAGTTTCGTCAACCCATAGAACCGCGGTTCTCCTGTCACGCTCGGGAATATCCCAGCCGGTAGCCCGTCAAAGGACAACTGAGCCGACGAAGCCTCCAGAATTCCGTAAGGCGTCCTCAACCGACCGTAGGCTATGTATCTCATGTCCCTGACCTGCGCCCGCAGCACCTGCCCGAACCGTTCGACTGCGACCGCCGGCGCATAGGCGAAGAACGCGCCCAGTTGACGGACCTGAGCTGCTGTCAGATAGCACTTACGTCCACCGCTGTCACCGGGATCCTTGAAAATGCAGTCAGGGAACCCCGACGTAGAGGTAGCGACAGTCCAAAATCTCTGCATGCCCAGGCTGCCGGCGTGGGTGCCGGAGAGCACCCAACGCATCTCACCAGTCGTCACCTTTCTCGGTGCCGAACCGTTGTCCTGGACCTGGATTTCGCCGCTGGCCAGATCGACAAACCACTGTACGCACTCTTCCGGACTGGTTTCGGCCAGCGAATCAAGAACTGGTCCGAACCAAGACAGTTGCCGGCTTCGGGCGGGCTCGCTCTGCTCCTTCGCATCGCACACCCGGCGGGACATCACGGTCAATGCCAGACTTCGGATGTACCTGGGCATATTGTCGACCAACAGGTGACTGACGATCAGCCTGGCCAGCGATCGACAGACCTCAATCCGCCGACCCGAATTGTCATGCCCGGTCACCAACTTGTTGACCCCGAGAAAAATGGCCACCGCGCTGCTGTATGAGACCGGACCACTCAACTTCCGAACTGCGACCCGGAAAGCGTTCTCGAAGCCGTCCAAGTCATGTCCCCTCAGTCCCACTTCCAGAGGCTGCTCATCACCGCATCGTCGCTCCATCTCTTCCTCCTCCGTGCCTGCTGACGAAAGTGCAGGCAGATATAAAATTAAGCATGGATAAGGCCATCAGTCAAGTCCGCGTTCTCTTTCACGTCAAATGCGACATGGCGAATTCATTGGGGGTTTGCATGTTCAAGGACAGGTGGGGACGCTCATACAGGTAATACTGCATGAATTCGTCCAATCGCTTCTGTAGCTCCGGAATCTGTTCGGGGCGATACGGCCCATACCCTAGGCACTCTTTCCGGAGAATGCCGTTGAACCGCTCGATGAACGCCTGTTCGTTCTTCTTGTAAGGTCGTGCGGTCCTGAGACGGGCCACGCACCGTCGTGCGAGAGCATCCCAATGACCCTTGAACTCCGGACCGCCGTCGCGCTGGGCGCCGTCGACGTGGCCGAAGTACTCGAGCTGTTCTTTGAACGCTTCGGCACCGGCCTCGGAATCGAGCCTTCCCTTCAGGACGACGCAGGGCTCCTTCGTGAAGGCGTCGATCGACGTGAAGGCGAAGACGCCGCCGAAGTCGACCGTGTCGAACTGCACGGCCTCACGCGGCCTCGTGCCCCTGAGCACGCTCCCTCGGGCCATGTTTTTCTTCCATTTCGAGCGCAACCGGTACTTCTCCCCGAGAATGCGGTAGATGGTGGAGACTGACGGTGAGTCTCCGTATTCCTTCTGCATGAAATACCTGATCTTCTCGCCGCAGCAGTTCCGGTACTTCTCCCGGACGGCGTACACCCTGGCCTTGGTCGCACTCTCCGTCTTCCGGCGGCGACGGCCCCTCTTCGCCTCACGAAAGCGTCGGATGAACTCGTTGATCCCGTGCCGACGGATGCCTGATATCCAGCGGTATACGGTCGCACGGTGACGCCCGACCTTCTTCGGGATCTCCTCGGGGCTGACGCCGCTCTGGACCAGTTGCCAGACGACATGGATTGCGGTTACGGTATTCTCGAAATGCGGCATGCGCGTACGAGTGAAGTGAGTAAGCACCCTTCATGGTACGCCATGTCGCATTTCTATTGAGAATAGAACGG
>JBDRRB010000063.1:0-5863 GCA_043825985.1 bacterium
CTTTTCGGAGGACTACGATCATCTGGGCCGTCAGGTCGCGGACCTGAAGGAGAAGATCCGGGCGGCCTATGCCGACGCGGCCGACAGCGCGGAGCAGAGTTCCGAGACTTGGCACGACAACTTCGGGTTTGAGGACGGCCAGCGTCAGATAATGATGTTCGGCCACCGTCTGGAGAAGCTGGTCGAGGTGATGAACCGGGTCGAGCTGCTGGAACGGCGCCCGGCCGGGAAGTGGGTCGAGATCGGTTCGGTCGTGCGGGTGCGGGACGAAGTGACCGACGAGGAGGCGACGTACCGGATCGGCAGCTTTATGGTCGCAGGAGAAGGATCGGACGGGATTGTCTCCTACGCATCTCCGCTGGCCCGTCTGCTGTCGGGTGCCAAGGTCGGGGAAGTGCGCTCCGGTCAGGTCGGTTCGCAGCGACGGAAGCTGAGGGTGCTGGCGATCGGCTAGATTAGAAAAGAAATGTGCGCCCCCATCCGGGCGCGTTTTCTTTTATCCTTGACATGCAGCGTCTATTCTTTTAAGTTTAACTGCTGCCGAAAAAGGATGGCAGACAGAAAAGGAGAAACCGGAAATGATGGGAATGAGTTTGTCTTTTCGACAAGAGGCCAGGCAGGAGCTCAGGCAGGAGCAACGTCTGACGCAAAAGCAGAAGTTGAAATTGGCTGAGGTAACAGCCCAGCTCCTGCTGGACCTGTCTGAGGAGTTTCATGGACTGAAGTTCGAGCCTACGGCGAGCTGTCCGCAGTGCGGTCGTAAGCTTAAGTTGCTCGAGATACTGAATGGATTTCGGAATGATCCCACTGACGTGACGACCCGATGTCCGTCGTGTGCACGGCGATTCCAACCAAGCCTCAAGAATTTCGGTAGGTTTTCCTCGATAGAGGTCAGCTATTTCTGTCCCGTCCAGACGTTGGACCGGTTGGAATCATTGGCTGGATTGTCGGTCGAGGAGATCAGAAAGACCAATCCCTCGGTCTACTATTCCGCTCTGGCCCATTTCGGCGGGCTGAAGCAGGCCTTCGCCAAGCTCGGTATCACCTACGACAAGGAGAAGGAGATCGACTGGCGCAAGGCCGTCGAGCCCTACCTGGGCAAGCTGCCGGATCCGGTCATCGCCGAGCATGCCGGGGTGAAGACCTATCAGGTCGGCTATCTGCGTCGCAAGCTTGGACTTCCGGCCTACTCCAAGCGCCAGGCTCTCGAGGAGATCGGGGAACGGGACGAGACGGACGACGAGAACGACGAGTAGGCCTCGGTGTTCGACTTCCAAAACTTCAAAACCAAACACGCCCCATCCGGGCGTGTTTTCTTTTATCCTTGACGGATTTGATCGGCTGTGGCATGGTTGGTCATCACCGTATGGTCGGTGCGTTCTTCGGAAAGGGGCTGAGATGGCAGCGATAAAAGACGAGGGTGCCCTGGATCCGGGGGGCTTCCTTAGGGCGGGTCTCTTTTTTGAGGCCTATGGGGACTTGGGACGCGGCTCGCAGTACTTTGCGGCGCGCGTTATACGGATCGACTGGCGGTCCGAACGGTTCTGGTACGCCCCCCTCCAGGGAGGGCGCTTACTGTCGAGTCATATCGACTCAGTCGGTGCAAGCCTCAAACTGAGGCCACTGACGGAAGCAGAGATAAAAGATGAGCTTCTCGATGGGTTGCGGACAGTTCGCGCTCAAAGGGATAGTCTCCGGTCTGAACTGAAAGAGTTGGGCCTTCAGGAGAGAAGGCTGAACAGACTGTTGGATAGACTGTCGGGTGCCGCTCGTCCGAAACCCATACCGAGACGGCATGGCCCACGGAGGCGACGGAGGTGGCGGTGGCCCGAAAGATGAACTCGTCGACGGCGACGGCGTCCGGATTCCCGGGCGTTTTTCTTTTTGCCTCAAACCAAAACCCCGGCCCGGGAGCCGAGGTTTTCAAAAACACCTTTTTTACTACTCACCACTCACTACAAACTACCCACTAAGGCTTTGCCGCCACTACCAACTACTCACTTCTCCAGGATAACCGTCCGGGTTGGGAAGGCGAACTCGATTCCGTCCCGGGCGAAGGCCTCGTAGATGCCCAGGTTCACCCGCTGCAGCTCGTCCAGGTAGGCGTCATAGTCGCCGGTCTCGACATGGAAGGCCGTCTCGAAGTCCAGGCTCGAGTCGCTATAGCCGACGAAGTGACAGCGGGCGAACTTTGAGTTCTGTCCGGAGGAGACAATCTTTTCGATGGTCTTCGGAACCTGTCGCAGTTTTTCGACAGAAAGGCCGTAGGTCAGTCCGAACCTGAACAGCGCCCGGCGTCGTTCCATGCGTCCGAAGTTGCTGATGCGCGCGTCGGTCAGCTCCCGGTTCGACATGACCAGCTCCTCGCCGAGTGTGGTGCGGATGCGCGTGCTCTTCAGTCCGATCCGCTCGACCGTGCCGGTATGCTCGCCCGTGGTGATCAGGTCGCCGACCGAGAACGGACGGTCGATCATGATGGCCACCGAGCTGAACAGGTCACCGAGCACGTTCTGCAGCGCCAGGGCGACGGCGATGCCGCCGATTCCCAGGCCGGCCAGGAGCGAGGTGACGTTGACGCCGAAGTTCGCGAGCAGGGTCAGTGCAGCCACGACCCAGACCGCCGCCTTGGCCAGCCGGCCGAAGGTGCGGAAGACGGAATGCAGCTTGGTACCGCCGGCATTCTCTTCGTCGGCAGCCGACCGAATTTCCACGACTCGGTCGATCAGCCGTCCGACCGCCACCGCCACCTGTATCGCCACGGCGATGCCAAAGGCCAGGTTGACGACGGTCTGGATCCAGCCCGGCAGGGTCAGGACCAGCGTGGCCAGGTAGAGCGCGGCCAGTCCGTAGAACGGTGGGCGAATATTCTCGAAGACCTCGATCACCGCGTCGTCGAAGCGGGTCTGGGTGCGTTCGGCCAGCTGCCGCAGGCGAACCAGCACTATTATCTGGACCAGCTTCAGGCCGACCAGGACAGCAACGAAGATGCCGGCCGCCAGCAGGAAGTCGTAGGCCGTGTTTGCGCCGAGGTCGATCAGTTTCAGTCGGTCGATCAGTGCGTTCATGGATTTGTGTTAGGGTTGAGTCTGGCGGTTCGTCGTCTCGGATTTCGCTTTCGTGGGCATGATACGCAGCCCAGTCCCGTAGGACAACCCGACTGTCGGCCACGGCAGTTCATCTTTCGGCCGAGGACTGCTACTTTTACGTCGGGGTCAGAAACCGTAAAGGCACATAAAATATGGAAGGAGAGAGAGGGAGACACTTCGTCGTCGAGCGGGGACCGCAGGATGACCTGTCTGGATACGAACTGAGGGAGATGGAGCGGGACATTTCCGCCTTTCCCGAGGAAATGCAGCCGATAATCCATAATTTCGTCGACGGTGAGCTGCCGAAAGGCGAAGACGCCAAGAGGTTCAGCGAGGCCCGTCGGAATTGGTGGTACGAGAAACACGGCTTTCCGTACGGCAACTCCGCCTCACGTCAGGAGGTGCTGTCCCGGGAATATGCCTCCTCGGAATCTTTGGCAGGCGCCAGACATCTGCAGAACGACCTGTTCCTGGCGTTTAGGTCGGGCGATCAGAAGGCGATTGAGGCAGTTCAGGAACGCTATGAGGCGGAATATCCGGACCAGCTCCTGGGGGTGACGGCGCTGTTCGAGCTGGTGCCGCTCCTCGAGCAGAACAAGAAGCTGGAAGGGAGGATGCAGTCGTATGACAGGTATCTGGAAACCGTGGAGGAATGCACACAGGATCAGTTTCTCTTGACTCACTTTCTGGCCGTCAACTCGGGTGACAGGGATTTTCTGCGTACTTTCTGGGATGCGGCCGAAACCCTGGCCAAGCAGAGCGGCTTTTCGAATGAACTCAACCGTCTGCGTCTTGGAATCTTGAGTCAGGTGGCGGTATTCAAGACTTTCGAATCTCTGGGACTCAAGCCGAAGCTGTCGCATCCTAGGGAAGATGCCTTCAAGGCCACGGACCTATGGACCGGGGAAGGTGAAGCCATTCAGGTTAAGGGTCATTATGAGGGTCCGGTCGTGGCGACTACCGAAAACGTCTCGCCGACCGGCGTGCAGGTCAGGGGCGATGACGGGGAGCTGCATTTCGACAGCTACATGAGCAACGTCATGCAGGCCTTTCGCCTGAAGATAGAGCAGTACGGACGGAGCATCGGTCGTGACATCAAGGGCTATCTGGTGCAAATCCCGTATAATGAGTTCGACGGCGTGACCGGCAAGCCGACCGACGAGATCATCGAGTTCGTCCGTGGGGAGCTGGCCAAGGCCGGTGTGGGCGGACTTAGGTAACCAGGGTCAGTTTAAGACATTCGACCATTTTGGAATCAAATATGTTCGGAATCAGAAGGGCATTACTGCTGGTTGGGTTCGTACTGCTGTCCGCGGCCGCGCTGGCGCTGGTCTTGCGGTTCAGTCTGGGCTGGGGCGCGCCGGAGCCAGAACCGCAGGTCACGGTCACCGCCAGGTCCATCCTGGAACGCGTGTCCGACCGGTACTTCGTGGTCACCAAGTCGGTCTACGTCGACCAGAAGTCGGAGATCACGGTCGACACCGGTTCGCGCTGGTCCAACTTCTTCTGGGGCCAGACGGTCCAGGCCAACGGCGTGATCCGCGTTGACGTCGGCGTGGACATGACGCGTCTGGCCGAGGATGACATCACGGTCGACAGCCGGTCCAAGACGGTGCGGATCGACATCCCGCCGGCCGACATCCTGGACGCCAGCCAGTACGGCGACATCGAGGTCGAGTCCAAGCAGGGCGTGCTCAAATATGTTTTGGACAACGACCCGAACGAGGACCACAACCGTGCGCTGGAGAGGTTGGTCGCCGACGCCAAAGAATCAGTGCGGCAGGATCCGCAGCTGTTCGCCGACGCCCGCCGCGACGCGGCCCGACTGCTCGGCCTGATCGTCGAGGGTACCGGGTATCGGCTGGAGTTTAATGTCGATTAGCAGAGATATATGAAGGAGATGGACAGACAGGGTGCAGAATTTCTTCATCGGAAAGACGACTCATTGCATATTTCCGATCCTGTCGAACATGAACAGAAACGAAGGAAGCGGGCCGGGGAGTCGGTCAGTGAACGGCCAGCTGAAAAGATAGCCAACTGGATCGAGCTGTTGGGAAAAACCCACATGGGTCATAAAGATGACTCTCGAGTGATGGACAGGATAAGGTCCTACTACCATCGTCGATTCTGCCTCGAAACTGAGGATGTTCCGGATGAGTACTGGCGGTCATTCGTGGAGAAGAAGATTCGCGAAGGGCGGGGTGGCGATCTGGAGGATGATTTTGGCATTGAGACCACAAGTAAGAAAGACGAGACAGGGAAGGAAATCAAGGAATACGTAATACCGGAAAAATTCAAGGAACAGCAGGCGGAGATACTGCGGGCCGATCAGGAGTCCTCTCTGGACAAGTGGTTCGACTACCTGACCTCAGATGATTCGAAAAGCTTTCCCCTTTGGGCCAAGTATTGGGCCTTTACCGGCATGCTTAAGCTGGGCCGATACGATAAGGGCAAGGGAGGTTTTTCGCATCGGACCAAGGGAACTGTTGCGCCTTTTCCGGATTTGAATCGGGAGGCCTTGGCTGAGGCTGTCGATACTATCGTTAAACGTTGCGGGGAGAAGTTTCGTGAACTGGAAGATCGTCAGCGATCGGCCAAACGTGGCCTCAGGGACTGCGATTCCTATGATCGGTCCATGAAGCTGATTGAGACCGGAGTCAGCGGAGATGGTCGCGAGATTCCGACTAAGCAGCTGGACAAGCTTCGGCAGAAGCTCAGGAAGCCCGAACACGGTCGTCATTTCTACGAAGACGAGCTCCAACGACTGGAAGGGGAGC